>DAOVYZ010000192.1 GCA_030635365.1 Bacteroidales bacterium | reverse complement strand
TCCGGCAAATTTTCATTATGCCGTTTTTTTTCTTGTGTTGTTTATTCTTTACCGGGCTTTGTGGGGGATACCTCTTTTGATAAATTTAAAAAATACAGTTTTTTGGTTGTATCATTTGGGTATTCTCCTTTTGCTGCTTGCGATAATTATTAATGAAAGTATTTTTCATAATAGTAAAAGCCCAGGCTTTTAAATTAGAGTATCCTATAAACTTATCTCTATGAGATAATGCTTTATAATAAGTTTCCTGCAATAAATCTTGTGCCTCTTCTCTATTAGAAGTTAAGCTCATTGCAAATCTGGAAAGTTTTGTTTCCAGGCCTATAAGCTGATGGTTAAATTCAATTGCTGTCATAGTTGTATATTTTTAATTAATTCTTAAACAAATATACAACCCTATAATGTATAAATGCAAATTCTAAGAATCCTGCCTAACCGGTTTTTAAGGCTATTCTAAATAAAGACTACAACTAAAATTCCCAATAATTAAAGACATTTAAGTCTTTTTTTATAATTCATTCTAAATTACAAAAAAGTGCATTTTTTGTTTAAGCTTTTGTTAACATATGTTAAAATATTTTAAACATAAAAAACCTGCTCAAACATAAGCAGGATAGGCTATTTAGAATAATTCTTAATAATTTAGTGACTTTTCAAAATCTGAACGAAATCTAATGGTGATGATACTTTTACGATATTTGGAAGAACACTTTTAAAACTTTCTTTAATTTGGAGTCCTGTAACAAATATTTTTTGAGATTTAAATATTTTTGATAAACTATCAATATAGTCATTAACCCTATCTTTATTTAACGAAGAAGTAATTGAAGTAAATAAAAAATCAGGTTTAATCATTTTACTGGTTTCTAATATATCATTTAATGGAACTGAGCTTCCTAAGTAATAAACCAATTTCCCTGTTTTTTTTATTAGATAATTATAAAACAATAAAGCCAATTCATGATATTCCCCTTCTGGCAGAAATAATAAAAATTTCTTAGCACCAACATTATCGGTAATCATAATATTATCTATAGCTACCATCAATTTTTGCCGAAACAAATTCGAAACAAAATGCTCATGCACCGGATTAATTGAACCTGTTTGCCAAAGCAATCCGATTTTTTCAAAAAACGGAAATATAATATTAATAACAGCATTTTCGAAACCCTCATGCATTATGTAACGAGATAAAATCCTATCGAATTTAAACTCATCCATTTCAACCATTGCGATTATTAAATTCTCAATATTACTTTCTGCACTTGATGAATCAGAAGATAAATTCATAACTTTTTCAGCCAGGTCTGAATCCGACAATTTTGAGATAATCGATATTCGTATTCCATATCTGTTTAAAGTTGCTATATTTAAAAGGCGTTTTAAATCATTATCGCAATAGTACCTGATATTCGTATCAGTACGTGCAGGCTTAATAATGCTATAGCGTTTTTCCCAAATTCTTATTGTATGAGCTTTTACTCCGGATAAATTCTCCAGTTCCTTTATTGAATAACTTGCCATAAGAAATAAATTAAGTATTGATTTTCAATTCTAAAACAATGTTCTTAAACAATAGTTCAAAATTGCAACATTTTTTAATCACCGTATAATATTTGCAATTATTGAATGAACAAATAAAATAGATTTTTTGTTTAAAACCCAATAAATAAGCACGTAATATACATCCATTCGTCAAAATTATTTATTAAACCTGGTATAAATTTGAACCATTTATAATAAAGGTAATAATTGGCTATCGTGGATACATATTAGAAGACAAAATAAATGCTATTAAATTTAAATCATCCTATTTGGTTTAACATTCCACGCTTCTTATTAAAAATATTTTTCGGAAGTATGACTAAATTATTACTGGCAAACCAACAAATCATTTCAAAAAGGTTAATAGATAATGGATTTGAATTTAAGTATTCAACTATTTCTACTTTAAACATTTATTTTGCTGATATAGACATCTATATTATAGGTAAGGTATTGTAAAGCCTAAGAGACTTCCGAAGTTTTCAAAAACTTCGGAAGTCTTTAACCTGAAGATTTATTATAAACCAGAGCTAAAGTCGTAAAGTAGAACTATAAACAATGCTCTTAATAATCTTTTATCACATTCAAAACTCAAGGGTTAATTGAACCGGCTTGGTGTTATTATTGCTATCCATTTGTGAAACCGACAATCCCAACAAACGAATACTTTTCGACAAACTAACCTGAGTTAATAATTCTTTACTTGTTTTATGAATAATTTTAAAGTTCTTTCTACACCAACTGATTTCCGTATCTTGTTTGGATTTACTTTTCTTTCATTTACAGCCCTTGCTATATTGTAAAAACGAGTTCCTGCTTTACCGAAATTATTAATAAGCCAGGGTTTTTCCATTTTTTTTAAATCTATCCCTTTGCGTATACCAAAACTATTCATTTTCGCTGCTATTACTTTACCAACACCATATATCTTTTCAATAGTTAATTTCTCAACAAATTTTTCAGCATCTTCCGGCTTTATAACAAAAAGCCCATCTGGTTTTCTATAATCAGAAGCAACTTTTGCTAAAAACTTATTTATAGAAACTCCTGCTGATGCGGTTAATCGTGTTTTTTCGTAAATACGCTTTTTAATTTCTTTCGAATCAATACCACATTTTTTATAATATCTTTGCTATGTTACTCATTTTTCTTAAAAAACGAAAATGCAAGTGTAGTGGATCTAAAAATTGTAAATACTTCAGATAAATCAGACACATTATATAATGGTGAGCTAAACGAACACTACCATTCAATAAATGGTGCCATTAGTGAATCGTTGCATATTTTTATTGATGCAGGACTAAATTACTCCAAAGCAAATCCTGTAAAAATTTTTGAAGTAGGATTCGGTACCGGACTGAATGCAATTTTAACTTTCAAGGAGGCAATAAATAAAGGCTTATCTGTTCATTACACATCTATTGAATTACATCCTATTGATTTTAATATCATTAAACAATTAAACTACAATTATCTTTTACCAAAAGATAATCTTTCTGTTTTTTACAAAATGCATGAATGCGAATGGAATGAAAATATAAATATTTCTAAGAATTTTAGCTTTAAAAAAATACATGCTGATTTTACCAGATACGACTTCTCAGATCAATTTGATTTAATTTATTTCGATGCATTTGCTCCCGAAAAACAACCACATTTATGGACTTACAATATTTTTAAAAAAGTTTACGATACATTGAGTATAAATGGCATACTAACAACATATAGTAGTAAAGGTATTGTGAAAGATAACTTACGACAAGCAGGTTTTGTAGTTAAAAAATTAAATGGCCCTAAAGGTAAAAGACATATGGTAAGAGCATTAAAAAACATTATGGCTGTAGTTTAATTTAGCGCTGGCATGTATGTTTGTGTATCTTGGTGATTTAGAGACTTCGTGGCTGAATTTTTATTACCACAAAAACACTAAGAATTCACTAAGTTATACTCGCCAAATTAAACTAAAGCCAACATTATATAAAGTTTTATGATACCTGGCATCATATTTTAGTTTCTGACATCCGAATGAAAGTGATCTTTTTTAAAAAAATTAGCCAAATTAAATTCTAATTATTAATTGCCATTTTCAAATAAAATCAGCAAATTTGCATTTCATCTTTTGAAATTAATAAACTTTAAAAATAATTATCATGAAAATTAAAAATCTTTTACTTTTTATTATTGGTTCTACAATAATATTATCATCTTGCGGGCAATCATTAACCGGCAATGTTAGCTTAAAAACTGATTTGGATACATTAAGCTATGCTTTAGGTTCAGATGTTGCCAATAGTTTAAAACAAATGTCTTTAGAAGAAATAAATTATGATGCATTTGTTAAAGGAATGACTGATGTTTTTGAGGAGAAAGAGCTTAAATTATATGCAGAAAAAACCAAAATGTTCATCCAACAATATTTTACTAAAATGCAGGAACAAAAACATAATAAGAACCTGAAAGAAGGACGTGCATTTTTAGAAGAAAATAAGAAAAAAGAAGGTATTTTTGTTACTGAGAGTGGTTTACAATACGGAATTATTACAGAAGGAACAGGTATTTCTCCTGTGCCAACCGATACTGTTGTTGCACACTATCATGGTACTTTAATTGACGGTACTGTTTTTGATAGTTCTGTGGGTAAAGATGGCCCAATTCCAACATTTCCATTAAACAAAGTAATACCCGGCTGGACAGAAGGCTTACAATTAATGAAAGTTGGTGCAAAATACAAGTTCTATATTCCTACCGAAATAGCTTATGGAAAGAATGTTCGCCCGGGAGGCAAGATTGAACCAAATATGGCTCTTGTTTTTGAAGTTGAGCTTATTGAAGTTAAAAAAGGGCCGGCAAATACTGAAAATTAATACTCACAAATATATAAGAAAACAAGCACTATTACTGTGCTTGTTTTTTTATCATAATAGTTTTAAAATAACCATATAAATTATATCCAGATGAAAAAGGCTGATATTATTACAGAAAAAGGAACTCTGAAGGTAGAATTTTATGAAGAGGATGCTCCAGGAACAGTTGAGAATTTTGTAAAACTCTCCAAAGAAGGATACTATGATGGACTGACTTTTCATAGGATTATCCCAAATTTTGTGATCCAGGGTGGTTGCCCTGATGGTAATGGAATGGGTGGGCCGGGTTATTCTATCAAATGTGAACTTGATGGCGGCAACCAATACCACGATAAGGGAGTATTATCTATGGCTCATGCAGGAAGAGATACCGGTGGTTCTCAATTCTTTATTTGTCATAGTAGAGATAACACTTCACACCTTGACCGTCATCATACTGTTTTTGGTAAGGTATATGAAGGACTTGAGATTATTGATACTATTGCACAGGGCGATAAAATTGAAAAAATAGTTATTCACGAAAAATAAAATTACTAATATGAGTTTTGAGATTTCAGGAAAGTTAATAGAAAAGTATGATATGGTTCAGGTAAATGACCGCTTTAAAAAGCGAGAGTTTGTTGTAGAAAAAACCGAATCAAATGGTGGAATGGAATTTACCGACCATATTAAATTTCAGCTAACTCAAGATAGGTGTAATCTTGTAGATAATGTTGAAATTAATGATGAAGTTAAGGTAAACTTCAATATTAGGGGTAATAAATGGGAACGCGACGGGAAAGTGAATTATTTTACTAATCTTGATGCATGGAAAATTGAAAAAAATCAGGCAGAACAGTCATTTGATAATACTCCTCCTCCAAGTCTGGATGATATACCACCACCGGAAAATGAATCTGACGATTTACCTTTTTAAAATGTGTAAATTTAAAATATTTATGAATGCCTAAAATCATTACTACATATTTTAGGCATTTTGGTTTAATCATATTTTTTTTATTCTTCATATATTTCCAAACAACTAATTTCCTTATTTTCTTCATTAAAAATAAAGTCATGAATTAATTGTCTGTTTTTCCTTAATAATATTTCTAAATTATTAGTTGTAGTATTTCCGGTTCTTATCCATATAATTTTTGGTGGATGTCCCTTTAAAACAGAAATGTCAAAAAAATCTGAATCAAATGTTACTATTGAAAAGTTATTGTTTTTTGCATATTCCCATATTTCAAGATCAGTAGCATTTTCCAATCCGACTTGCCTAACCTGATTTAATTCCGGCAAAACATCATGAATCTTCTTACATAGCCTGAAAGATATATTCTGATCAAACAACAATTTCATGATGCTATCCTCACTTTATGTTCTCTGCTTGCAGCAAAGGCCAAACACGCATTAATCATATCATCTGTCAATTCAGGAAAGTCTTTTTTTATATCCAATCTTGTCATCCCATTTGCAAACCAATTAAGAACATCATATACTGATATCCTTGTTCCTTTTATACATGGCCTCCCAAAACGTTTCTGCGAATCAATAGTAATATAATCTATGTAATTTTTCATAATTAATTTTTACTCAAATTTACGAATTTTATCAGCATGAAAGTGTTTATATTTAATATTTTAATTGATGTAATTAAGAATCAATCAGCCAAATCCGTATTTTTATTCAGGACATAACGTAATGGCCTTACAATCCTTTCAAGCAAGCGAATATCTTCTGTTATTATTTCTGCCACTCCCTGCATTTCTTGCTTAAAATCCAGGTCAACACCGTAGAACGTTTTTAAGCCATTAGGTAATACTATTTCTGCAGTATAAGAATCATTGTTTGGAACTAACGAAATTGAATTTACTTTCCCTTTTATCATGCCAAACTCCATATAAGGATAACTGGCAAATTGAATATTAACAGATTGCCCTACTTTTACCTTACCCGCCCCGTTAAAGGTAAGTTGAACCTTTCCAACTATTTCACCCTCATCCTGCGGTATAATAGTCACAACAGTTTCACCTGTTTTTACTGTTTGATTTTCATTCCAAAACTGGTTAAATGTAACAAGCCCATTAGTTGGTGCTTTTAAAACAAACTGATATTCCCAAGAATCTATAGCCGAATGGAGGTTCTCAAATGATTCCCAAATTAATAGTTTTTGACCAGCTAGCTGTTTTTCCTGCTGTAACTGCAATTCCAGAATGTTCTGATTTAAATTCTCAATTTGTATCTCAATATTGGTGGCCGATATTTTTGTTTGCTCAAAATTATATGCTTTTGCCAATAAATTCGTTTTAGACCTTTCCAGTTCGGCATCAGATATATGTTCCTGTTTATGCAAAACTGAATCACGTTTGTATTGCTTTTCAATTAATTGATATTCTTCACGTAAAATATTTTTCTGGACTTTCAGGTTATCTATATTTAACCGATATTTTTCCCTCTCCTTTTTATACAGTTTAATTTTCCTTTGATGATAATCTATTTTTATTGTTTTA
>DAOVYZ010000331.1 GCA_030635365.1 Bacteroidales bacterium | reverse complement strand
TCAACTCATTTAACGGATCTAAATTAATATATCCATTTGTTACCATAACATTTTTTAATCCTTGCTTTTTTGCCCTTTTTGCTACTTCAACAACATATTCAAAAAATACAGTCGGCTCATTATAAGTATATGCTATACCTAAATTATTTTTTCTGGAAAAAGCCAATTCAACAATTTCCCCGGGTATATATTGCTCTGTATTTCTGCTAAAATCACATACCCCTGTTTGCGATATTTGCCAATTCTGGCAGAATTTACATTTCAAATTACATCCTAAACTACCTACTGAAAAAATCTCTGACCCCGGGTAATAGTGATATAATGGTTTCTTTTCGATTGGATCAAAACCTAAAGATGATATTATTCCATAATTTTCTGCTATGAGAATTCCTTCCCTATTAACTCTGACATTACAAATCCCTGATTTCTCACTTTGAATAATGCAATTATGAGGGCATAATTCACATTGCACACCCTTATTGCCTTGTCCTTTATAATAAAGAGCTTCCATATTTATTTTATCACAAATTCCTTGTAATTATTATAGGGAATATCTGTTACAATAACATTTTCCACCCTCGACCATGAAGGGCCATTTTTACACCATAATACAAATTGGCCCAAAACCTCTTCCTCTCCCTCTGCCTCAATATAAACACTCCCATCATTTCTGTTCTTAACAAAACCATAAATTTTTATCTCATTCGCTTTTTGAAGTGTACTATATCTATACCCTACTCCTTGAACCCTGCCATAAATATTAATCTTAACACACTTAATCATTATTTAATCGTATCGTGTTGATTTAAAAAAAAGAATTTCCAGTTTCGAATTGTCTTTTGCAATAATCCCTGCATTTTGTTTTGCTCTTTCTATTTGCTGGACAACAGTATCTATACCTTTTATATTTGGCATAACAAATCCCGATTTTCCTGCCTCATCTTTCACAAAGATACCATGTTTTTTAGGTTTAAGTTCATTAAAATCATCAGTTTTATGTAATACAGATAACACATCAACATAAACCTTAATTTGACTTAAGTCACTGCTTTGTATTGCTTTCTTTTTATCCTGTGAAGCAGCATTAATAGCATTTTCAACTATTTCATCATATAAAATTTTGTTTTTAGGAATAACTTCCCCGTAGTTTTCTCTTAAAGCATCATTTAGATCATATATTGAAACAATACAAGCTCGATTTAATTTTAAGTCGGCAGATATCTTATCTATTCCTTCTTTTCTTACTTGTCCTGTTAATACAAAAAATAAGATAGCATCATACGCAATCTTTGCATAACTAGTTTTGGGGCTAAACATAAGCTTCGATTTTTATATATTGATATTCAAAATTTATATGGTAAGTAAACAAAATCATTTAGTAACCATTTTGTACTAAGCTTTATATATAGACTATGAAGTACAAGTAAAGTTACAAATTTCATTTGTTAAGGTCAATCATATGGAGTGTATTTTCTGTTATACCTAAAAAAAGATTCTTTTTAACAACAATTCTTATATACTTATATTATTTTTGAAGTAAGAATATTTATAGTTATGTTCTCAAAAAGCCTGTTTAAAGAAAATTTAAGGATAGCTTTAAGCTCTATTCATTCAAATTTATTGCGAACAAACCTGACTGTTTTTATTATTGCTTTTGGAATAATGGCACTAGTTGGTATTTTAACTGCTATTGATTCCATTAAAGGATCAATAAATAATGAATTCAGAAGTATGGGAGCTAATACATTTACTATTGTTAATAGAGATAGCAGAGTAAGAATTGGAGGAAGAGTTGAAAGATATAAAAATATTGAATTTAGAGAGGCTATGAAGTTTAAAGAAGTCTTTCAGTTCCCGGCTTTAGTTTCTGTTTCTTCAACTGCTTCAGGAATAGCTACAGTTAAATACAAATCTGCGAAAACAAATCCTAATATCACGGTTGTTGGTTCTGATGAAAACTACTTAATAAGTTCGGGATATGCGATTAAAAATGGCAGAAACTTTTCTGTTAACGATTTAATCTCGAACGCACATGTTGTAATAATAGGTTCCGGTTTAGTTAAAGATATATTTATTGAAGGGGAAGATCCTTTGGATAAAAATATTCGTATTGGAAATGGAAGGTATAAGGTTATAGGTATTTTAGAAGAAAAAGGGTCGAGTTTTGGTTCAGCAGGCGACAAACTATGTATTTTACCAATCACAAGTGTCCGCCAGTATTTCTCCCGTCCAAATATGAATTTTGTAATTTCTGTACTTCCAAATGATTCAAAATTATTTAAAGCCGCCATTAACGAAGCTGAAGGAATTTTTCGTGTAATTAGGAAGTTAAGGAGTTTTGAAAAAAATAATTTCTCTATTGAAAGTAGTGATAATTTATCCAATTTATTAATAAAAAATATTCGTTATGTAACTCTTGCGGCAACTATTATTGGTATAATAACCCTATTTGGTGCAGCAATAGGTTTAATGAATATCATGCTCGTATCCGTTACAGAAAGAACCCGAGAAATTGGTATTCGCAAAGCAATAGGTGCAAAATCTTCAATTATAAGGCGCCAGTTCCTCTATGAATCAATACTAATTGGACAACTAGGTGGTTTTTTTGGAATTATTTTAGGCATTTTAATAGGAAATGTTGTATCTTTAATAACCAATGGAAAATTTATTATTCCTTGGGCATGGATACTAGGCGGCGTTGTGTTATGCTTTATGGTTGGCTTAGTATCCGGATTGTTTCCTGCTATTAAAGCATCGAAACTTGATCCAATTATTTCGTTACGGTACGAATAAGTTTACAATAACTAAATAAAAAACAAAACAATTTTAATAATTTAAAAATAAGATCGTATGAAAGAATTGGTTATTGAAAAAACAGTTAAAACTCCCTATGTTAATTTCGATGCCCAATCTGGAATTCTAAAAATAATAGGAAGGTCGATTCCTGAAAACCCTGAGGATTTTTTTAGTAAGTTATTTGATTGGCTAAACGAGTATTTTAAAACCCCACAAGATGAAACACTTATTAATGTCCAATTAGAGTATATTAATAGTGGGTCTTCAAAATTTATCCTGGAATTCTTTCAGCTTTTACAGGAATATAAAATCAAAGGTTTTAATTGTAAAATAAACTGGTATTACGAAGAAGATGATGAAGCTGTATTAGAATTAGGCAAACACTACCAGTCTATAATTGATATACCATTTAAATTAATTGAAATTTATTAGATTTCAAATTTAATAAAAGAGGCTATCCAAAAATTTCTTCAAATATTTCATTTATTGGAACTTTTTGGATAGCCTCTTATTTTTATATGTTATAATCGATTAAAATAACATTTCAACTAAATCAACCACTCTGCACGAATATCCCCATTCATTATCGTACCATGAAACAACTTTTACAGTTTTTCCTATTACCATTGTACTTAAGGCATCAAAAATTGACGAGTGAGAATTATGTATAATATCAACTGAAACAATTGGATCTTCGGTATACTCTAATACTCCTTTCATAGGCCCTTCAGCTGCTTCTTTCATTGCAGCATTAATTTCTTCAATAGAGGCTTCTTTTTCTAAGTTTGCTACTAAATCAATCATTGATCCTGTTGGTGTAGGAACACGTACTGCCATTCCATCAAGTTTCCCTTTTAACTCCGGCAAGATTTTTCCTACTGCTGAAGCTGCTCCGGTAGTTGTTGGTATTTGAGATACTGCTGCTGATCTTGCTCTACGTAAATCCGAATGCGGAGCATCTAATATCATCTGATCATTAGTATATGAATGTATGGTGGTCATAAATCCATTCTCAAGTCCAAACTTATCATTTAAAACTTTTACAACAGGTGCTAAACAATTTGTTGTACATGAAGCATTAGATACACACTCATCTTCAGGCCTAAGTTTTTCTGAATTTACCCCTAATACAATCATATTGTCAATTTGATCTTTAGCAGGTACGGTAAGTATTACTTTCTTTGCACCATTTTTTAAATGATCTCCATACCCTCCTTTTTCGCTTTCCTTACTTCTAAAAATACCAGTTGATTCAACAACAACATCAGGAGTTTCTGCCCAAGATATATTAATCGGACTCCTTTCTGCGCTTACTTTTACCTTTTTACCATTTACAATAATACCATCACTATCATATGATACTTCTCCATCAAATTTTCCTTGTGTTGAATCATACTTTAATAAATGAGCAAGAGTTTTTGTGTCGGTTAAATCATTAATCCCAACAATTTCAATATTACTCTTGTCAAGAGCTATTTTAAATACATTTCTACCAATTCTTCCAAAACCATTAATTGCAACTTTAATTTTTGCCATTTTTTTAATTTTTTAAATTTATACTTAAATCAAAGACCAAAATTATGTATTAAATTGGATTTCTTCAAGAATTTAAAAAGGATAAATTTAAATAATTACCAACAGGCCAATTTTTATCTTATATTATAGCCAATTGAGAATACGATATTTTCTCCGCCGCTTTTTTAGGTACTCCTCTGAAATTTCTTGTGCATTTACTACTTTTCCAAACCTATAGCTCACAAATAATGTGAAAAAATA
>DAOVYZ010000258.1 GCA_030635365.1 Bacteroidales bacterium | reverse complement strand
TGTCTTGGACAAACCGTGACAGTGATACAAATAAACCATCTGATCCGCTAATACAGGCAGACGTTGCTCAATATATGAAAAGTAAGCAAAATGCATTAATTGCAATGCATGAGTCAGGTGTACAATCTGGAGTTGATGTGCCATATTCTAGTGGTGAACAACCTCTGGCGCAAGGTATTCGCGAACAAGACTTACAAACACTTACTGATTTAGAGTTAGAAGTGTTTCAAGAACGAATAATCTATAATACCTATGAAAATTTCTCTGATTACAAATTAGCTACTCGTATGTTAACCTTGGGTAAGTACTGGGCAGGACCAGAAAAAACAACAGACTTTCAAAAGGCATCTGAATTAATGAAAGAAAAATTAATTAAGACAGCTAAGAAAACTATTAAAATGTCACAAATGGATTTAGTGAGCGCATGGAAAAAGAACTGGTCAGACCATGTGGTATGTCAATGGGTTCTTGAAGCTTTACTTGCAAACAAAGATCTAGAAGTTCAAATAGTAGTTTCACCATTAGATGCTGGTGCAGGTGCTTTAGGAGACCAATATTCATTTGGATCGGGTGCATCTCGTACGTTTGATTTAATGAAGTATTATATGACACACGATGTAGCTACCGATGCTCTTCTTGATGATAGTGACGGATCGCGTGTCAATGCATTAAAAAGGCTTTATGTAGCACCTCTTTATTATACAGATAAAGTAGACGCAGATAAAACAATTGAAGGTGATACCTATAAATGGCCTAACCATAGTAAAGAAGGATATACTGCTACCCTAAAACAAAAACCTCTTTCAGAAAAACCTCCTGTTAAAGGAATAATTGGAAGTGCTGCAAAATCAGTATTAAATGCAAGTGGCTATATCTACGATAAGGTACCATCAGCACCTGGAAATCATGCTAAAATTATGATTATAGATGATGAGGTGTATGTTGTTGGTTCAGATAATCTTTACCCAGGATTTCTTTCTGAGGTTGACTATTTGGTTGAAGGTGCTGAGGCTGTAACTGAATTAATTAATTCATATTGGAATCCTCTTTGGAAATATTCAGGGCCTCATAGTATTTCAGGAGCAAATTAAAATAAAAAAAAGTATAATAAACTACTGGTAACATTTTGTATAAGTAATGGCAGGAAAAGTGCAAAACATCAAGGTTTTCAGCCCACTCTAACGTCATCAAAATTTGACAGGAAAGTGCCGCATTCTGCCATTACTCATACAATTTACCGTTATCAGCCTGCTAGTAGACTCCCAATACTAATACTAATTTTTTTCAGTAAAGTTTCAGAGCAAGTATACAAGTATTAAAAGCAAACTGCTTAATATAAAACCCCAATTTTATAAGGGTATCCATTCTTGGATATCCTTATTTTATTTAGTCTTGGAAACTACATCTCTAATAACAGCAACCAAGAATTGAAGCTGTTCTTCTCAAAGCACTTATATAAGTAATTGTATATTTTAATATTATCTTTATTTAATCTCTTGCCTAACCATTCCAAAATATACTAATTATTAAACACCTATAATGTTGTCCATCCTTCTATAATTACAAATAGAATCTTAAAAATATGTAAATCTCCAACTGTCCGATAATTACTATCAGAGCTGGCGTGCATCCACTACTTTTGACCTAAATAAAATAACCATTTATAAACTAATGTCAAACTTAAAAATTGAATCAAATGGAATTTAGTATTGATCAAATTAAAAAAGTACTTAGTCAGAAAGGTTATCAATTTTTTGACAATGAGCTTAACATTATTGGAATTCGCAGTAATAACAATGTTGCAAATTCTTTTGACGATTGGTTATGCCTTATAAAAGGTAACGACAAACCATTAATATTTCCAATAACTACCGACCCTGGCGCTTATTGGTTAAATAACCCTATGAGTGTAGAAGGAACGGCAATATTAGTTCCGGGGCAATACATCAAATCTCACAAAATTGGATTGCATCAGGGCAAATATGAGGCTCTTAAGCAGGACTTACCTTTAAAAGTATGGCGTGATGATAACAGAGATAATATTTTAAATAAGGAAGGGAAAGTATATCAAGGCCTTTTTGGAATTAATATTCACCGCAGCAATGCTACCAGTCAATCTCAGGTAGTTGAGAAATGGTCGGCCGGATGCCAGGTATTTCAAAAAGTGGATGACTTTAACAAATTTATGAAAATCTGTAAAGATTCCAATCAGTCATCATTCACTTATACATTGTTAGAAGAAAGTGATTTTTAAAAATAAATATTAATAAAAAAATGGAGAAAATGGAAAATAAAATTCAAGAGGTGCAATTTGTAGGTTATGGAATCCATACAGGAGGAAAAGAAGATAACGGTGAACTGATTTCCCTTGGAGTTGATGCAGATATACCAGGATTAACAAGGTTGCAATCAGAGGAGAAAGATTACAAAGCAAGGCTTTCACTTCTAAAAGCTGCCCTTGACAAAGCAGCAAGTGCAAGTAATATTGATTCTTCGTCCTTAAAAATATTTACGGTTCCGGAGTTCTTTTTTAAAGGACAAAAAGATGGATACTTATTGGAAAGCTTTTTTGGTGATGGCAATACAGGAGGTGTATTAGGCGAATTACAACAATTCATGAGTGATGAAAAATGGTCCAATTGGCTTTTAGCTCTGGGCTCAAATATTGTATATGCAATGCCAGCTAAGATCAAAACTATTGATATTGAAAATATTAATATTCCGTTTTTTAAGCCCAAAGATGCTACTGAGAAAACTTTAGAAAAGAAAGTTGACAAAAATAATTTTACAGTAGTTGACGCAATTAACTATTCCTTTATATGCAAACATTTAGAAGAGGGATTTAAAGGTAAGGAAGCCGATTTTGAAAAGGCAAGTATTGAAGCAGACAAAATTGGTGCTACAATAAAGGAAGTTGCAAAGAGTATGGTGAAAGGAGAAATGGACAGTATTAAGCAAATGTATCAAACGAGTAAAGAAAAATTCATATATACATCTGCTGTTAAGGCTCAAAAGACCGTAAATACAGAATTAAAAAAGATTACAACGGCAAAGGGTAACGAATTAATGGAGTTGATTGAAGCACTTCCTGAAGAATTTGCTTTTCATTGGGAAAAAGTACAAGATCCAAACAAAGAAAGAGATATTTATTGCACAACCATTGCGGTAGAGGGTGGCACTGAAGCTAAAGAAAAGACAAAAGTAATAATCAGGCCATTTTATAATAAATTGAAGAACGTTGAGCCGGAAGCTGAAAAAGAAGTGCAAGATGTTGAAGAAAAACCAGAAGAGTTTGTTACTTCAAAAATTGGAGGAGGCGATAAAGAAATAAAATATATTGATCCCTGGGGACTGATACTAAATAATGGTGAGATTAATACTGAAAAGCTTGGGCGTATTAAAACGGATAAAGCATATGGTTCACCATTATTGTTGGGATGGAAAAGCGGACAAGATCTAAATCCTACAAAATTTGAAGTAGACAATATTGGTATATTCAAGATTGGAAATCTTTCATTTGCCATTGAATCAGGTTTAGATAATGTTTATCAGTTGAATAAAAAAATATTAGTAGGTACTAAAAAGCTATGTAAGAATAAAGCCATTTTAGCTAAACTATTCCCGGAAGGCGATTCAGGATCAACTACACTGGACTTATTAGAAGAAATTTTTGATGAATTAGGTGTCGATTTCCAGGTTATTCTTTCATGCGGATCCAAAATATATAACAATGCTGTTATTGCTAAAGCAGATGGATGGATATTTAATTGCGATGGGCTGAACCATATGAGAATGTTGGAAGAGGATAAAATTGTTTTCTCAAAAAACGGCCAGTTAGAAGATCAACCCGGATATGAAAGTGTGAACTCAAATCCTAAAACAAGTCTTGGTAATGCCCATACCGGATTAATGCTTTCAAAAACCGATTTTAAAGGAGTAAGCACAGAAAGTGAGGACAAACTTCTTCCGTTTGAAAAAGTTCAAAAGACAAAGGCACAAATCCAAATTGTAGATATGGAGGCTCCCCGAATAGGACAAATAAATACTACTGATTTATTTTGGAATGGTAATACAGAAGGTGTTGAAGTTCCATCGCAGAAAGGTGATAATGTAAAAGTTTCTTCGGATGGCCCTATTGGAGGTGCTGTGGTTATTTACAGTGAACTAAGTGGTAAATCATGGGGAGAATAACCTCATTTCAGTAAATAAAGGCGATGAATTGTGCCTGATAAGCAATACAAAAAAAGCAAATTAAGAATACCAACTGTAATTAATGCCTATCTAAACAATTCATTCAGGCAGCCTTTTAGCTTTATGCTATTACTATTGAATGACTATTGTTTAAAAGGACAGGCACAGAAGGTATTCATAACATTAATAATCCATTTTAAACAAGAGAGGAGGTGCGATATGACTTGACGGAGGAAATAAATAGATAAGTACATGGTATAGAAATACAACACATTACGCATTTTACATGACAGTTGATTTTTCAATGTACAGAGAATAATTATAAATAGTAAGAAACATCTCTTTATTGAGATAAAATTTAAAAATAAATATTATGAGTGTAGCTAGTTCTTTTGCCAGTTTACCGATGCGTGAATTAATCGCAAATCCTTTTAAAGCGGCTTGTGAATCCCAAATATTATTAGCAGACGAATTTATAAAGTATGTAGATTTACTTGCTTTTAATGACGATGGCACAACGCGAATATTAGAATTTAAATTGGACCAAACTGTTACAGATGGTACAACGGGTAAGGTAAGTGTAATGCCTATCCAGGTAAGAGCCCCATTAATTGGGCTTGTTCCAATACCTTCTCTATTGATTGATGCAATAAATGTTGAATTTACAATGGAAGTTAAAACATCAGACTCTACTACTACAGCTAGTTCTAGAGAAGCTTCCTTAGGAGTGTCAGGTTCAATTTGGGGCTTTAGTGTTGCTTTTAAAGCATCATGTAAAAGTTCTGAAGAGCGAACCAGATCATCTGACCAGTCAGCGACATATAAAGTTGTTGTAAACGGATCTCAGCAGCCAGCTGCAGAGGGAATGAGTAAGTTAATGGATATTATTGCAAGTTGTATTACTCCGATACAAGGAGGAGCACAAACAGCAACTGCATAATTTAATCTAAAATGAGGTTGTCGAAAAATAAAAATATGGTTACGTTAAGTACATCCTTTTGCCTATATGATCTACCTAGGGTTGGTAAAGTAAGACAAGCAAAGGTTTTTTCGGCAGCCTCTATTAAAAAATCGCAGTTATGAATATAGATATAAAAGAGAATGCAGAGATTAAATTAGAAAATCTTTTGTCGTGTAGAAAAGAAGTTTATGAAGTTGAAGTCAATAAGGAATTTGCCAATATGACGGCTTTTATAAAAAAACATAAGTTGAACCAAAACGGAGGTATCATAACAACTGTTCATAGTATAAATGACGAAAATGATGAGAAAATATTAGATATTGAGATTATGATTCCTGTTGATATAAAGAACAGCTTGTATAAAAATAAAAACAGTAATCAATTAGAGAAAAGTTTTAATATGAGTAATTATAAGTTTATAAAATCTTTTCACCTTGAGAATGG
>DAOVYZ010000475.1 GCA_030635365.1 Bacteroidales bacterium | reverse complement strand
AGTTTAGATCCCATGGTAGTCATATCAAAACAGGTTGTGGTAAATCCTATTAAGATACTGATTATCTGGGATTTAAACAAATTTTCATGTAGCTAATTTGCTGATATTTAAATATTTATATTACTTTTTAACGAACTGTTGGTACTATGAGTAATAATATAAGGAATTGTTACGTTAGCTAGTTTTAAGATAGAAAATGAAGAAAATAGTTAAAATAATATTTTTTGGAGTTCTTCTCTGGCAACAAGGAGTTGCTCAGGATGATCTTGATATTACGTTAAATTACCAAAAAGTGGATTATAAGAAAATTCATTTTGGTTTTACAGTAGGATTTAATACGATGGATTTTAGCCTAAAGCCTTCAATGAATACATTTGGGGCAGATTCAGCAGTGTTGATACCCGAAATTAACGATTTGGTTCCCGGATTCCATGTTGGAATAATTTCTAATTTGAGGTTAACAGATAATCTCGATTTTAGGTTCCTGCCTGGTATTTCTTTAGGACAACGTAAAATATTATTTTATGATAGCGAAAATAATGTTGTTTCAGAAATGAAGATTGAATCAACATTTATCGATTTACCATTTATATTAAAATATAAAGCAACAAGAATTAATAATACCAGGCCATATGTGATTGGTGGAATTGATATAAAAAATGATATGGCCAGGAATAAAGAATTTAATGAGGACGAAGAAATCTATATTAAACTTAAGCCATTTGATATTTATTATGAATTAGGGGCAGGGGTTGATTTTTATTTAGCTTATTTTAAATTTTCAATAGAAGTTAAATATTCGGTAGGTACATTTAATGTAGTTTCATCAGATCCTTACGAAGATTATCCTCAGTATGCAAATTCGATTGAAAAACTTAAATCAAGAATGTTTATGGTTTCGTTGCATTTCGAATAAGTTATTAAACTCTTCTTCTAAATTCGGAACATACAATAGCAGTAGCAACAGAAATATTAAGAGACTCAGAAGTCTTACCCCCATTTGGATAATTAGGAATAAATAACTTTTTGTTAATATAAGGTTTAATACTATCTGAAATACCATGAGATTCATTTCCCATCACAATAACTCCATTTTTGTCTAATGATTCTGAATAAATGTTATTTCCTTCAAGAAAAGTTCCGTAAATATTGAAATCCTTTTGATCTTTAAAATCTGAAAAAAAATCTTTCAATTCTATACAATGGGTTTTAACTCTAAAAATAGCACCCATGGAAGCTTGAACAACTTTAGGATTATATACATCAACACTTTCATTAGTACAGAAAATATTTTCTATCCCAAACCAATCAGCAATTCTAATGATTGCCCCTAAATTTCCGGGGTCACTAATATTTTCTAATAATATGCTTAATTTTGATTGGATCTTATTTATACTATACTCATAAAAAGCTTGAGTTGCTATAGCTAGAACTTTGTTAGGTGTAGTTAAAGAGCTTATTTTTTTTAATTCATTTTCAGATATTTCATTAACCTCAATATCAGGGTAAGAATCAGTTTTAATTTGATTATCATTAATCCAGTTAGAAGTAGCAAAAATTTCATTAACTTGAAAATCTGAATAGATTAATTCATCAACTAATTTTTCCCCTTCTACAAAAAAACAATTATGAATTTCTCGGTATTTCTTTTTTTTAATGGAATTAATGAATTTAATTTTATTTTTGCTAAGCATTATATGACTTTTTACGAATGTAAATATAAATAAAGCATTGAAATTATTCCGATTAAAATATAAATCAATTATACTCCAATTTGGATACCTGATAATCATAGCAACTATATTACTTAATGCATGCAGTCCTGTAAAAAATGTATCAGATAATGAATATTTATTAGATCGATATAGAATTAAGGTTAAAGGTGGAAACATAAAAAAAGAAGAACTAAAGAGTTATGTGAGGCAAAAGCCAAATAAAAGAGTTTTAGGTATTCGATTTCATTTGTGGTTATACAATATGTCAAATCAGGATAAAGACAAAGGTTTGAGTAATTGGTTAAGGACTATTGGTGAAGAACCGGTAATTTATGACTCCTATGTATCAAGGAAATCTAAAGAATTATTAAAATCACATTTAAATAATAAAGGTTATTACAATTCGATTGTTAAAGATACCGTACAATTAAAAAGAAAAAGGGCCAGAGTATTATATAAAGTTGAAGTTAATGACCCTTATATTATAAGAAACATAAATTATTCGTGTAGTGATACAAACTTAATACCTGATGTTTTACCTGATACTGTGAATTCTGTTATTAGTGAAGGAGATAAATTTGATTTGGATATTTTAGAAGAAGAAAGACAACGAGTTGAAGTTAATTTAAAAGATAAAGGATATTATAACTTTAATAAAGAGTTTATATTTTTTTCAGCAGATAGCTCAGTAAAAGATCTTAATGTTGATTTGCGAATGAATATTCAGCGATTTCAAGTAAAAGGGCCCAATAATGAGATAATTAATACAAACCATAAAAGATATTTGATAAATAAAGTATTTGTATTTACCAATTTTGATCAAAAAGAAGCATTAGCACAAAAGAATAATTATTATAAAGATATTGATACAACTTATGTTGCTGGAATTTATTTTATTTCAAAAGGAGAAGATAAATTAAGCAAAAGGGTTGTTTTACAATCAAATTTTATGCAGGAAGGAGAATTATATTCCCTGAATAATGCTAATAAAACATACAAACATCTTAATTCATTGCGGCTTTTTAAAACAATTAGTATCAATTTTAATGAAATAGATTCGTTACAAGATGATAGTTTAGGTATTGGTTTTTTGAATTGTAATATTCAGTTAACAAAGTTCTTCAAACAATCATATACAGCAGAATTTGAAGTAACAAATTCAAATAGCAATATAGGATTTGGGGGTAACCTTCTTTACCGAAACAGAAGTTTATTTGGAGGGGCAGAGATAACCGATTTTAGAATAAATGGTTCAATAGAAACTATAGATACATTAATAGAACTAAAAGAAATT
>DAOVYZ010000302.1 GCA_030635365.1 Bacteroidales bacterium | reverse complement strand
AGAAGTAGAAATTCAGGATTCTCTGACATTAGATCCTGAAATAATAGAAATAGAATAATAATACAGAATGAGATTATTAACAATTGTTTTTATCGGATTAATATTTGGTTGTACTAATAATGAAACTATATTGCAAAATGGAGATGTAATTTTTCATACATCTACATCAAGTCAAAGTGAAGCGATACAAATTGCAACTAATTCAGAATACTCACACATGGGTATTATCTATATAGAAAACGGGGAATACTTTGTTTTTGAAGCTGTACAACCTGTAAAAGTTACATCTTTGAACGAATGGATAAATAGAGGGAAAAATCAAAAGTATGTTGTTAAAAGGTTAAAAGATTCCCAAGCCATTTTGAATAAAGAAACTTTACAGAAAATGAAAAATATAGGGAGTCAGTTTAAAGGGAAGAACTATGACTTATATTTTGAGTGGTCAGATGAAAATATTTATTGTTCTGAATTAGTCTGGAAAATTTATAAAAGAGCTTTAAATATTGAACTTGGAGAATTAAAAAAACTTTCTTCATTTAATCTTGAAAATTCAATTGTAAAACAAAAATTAAAAGAGCGATACGGAGATAACTTACCAATGGATGAGTTAGTTATTTCACCAAACGACATCTTTAACTGTGATAAATTGGAAACTATTAAAGATTAAGAGAACCAAACAAGTGCATGAAAATAAAATGGAAATCAACCAAAAAGAAAAGAGACCAACTAACCATCATATAATGAAGCAACTGAACGACAGAGAAAAGATGTGATTTACTGTCGTTTATATAAGTTAACCGTGCTACGACTAATTACTTAATCTGCACAGGAGGAATTAGAATTTTTCGCATTTTTTAAGTTATAAAGATATCACTTTCCAAAAAATGCAATCTAATAAGTTGAGAAATTTAATAAAAACTAAGTATTTTATAATGGCTTTAAAACTTTTTTTTGAGGATTTTGACAGAAGGTATTTTTAGTCTTAATGTATTTTACTACAAATATTTATTCGGGTTCTATATTTTAAGGAAGGGGATCTTGATGCTATATCTAATTACAGAAAATATATAATATATATTTATCTTCGCAGGAAATTATAAAACTATGGGAATAAACTATCATAACACACCGAAAATAACAGAGAAAAAAAGAAAAGACATTATCCGTTATATTAACATGAAATTAGCTTCGATGGGACAACCTATTTATGAGGGGGAACCCGGTCAGAAGCATGAGGGTATGTCGGAGATTGAATTCGTAAGTCTCGCCGAAAGCCTTTTGGACAATTACAAAGAAAAGATGCGTTTATTATCGACTGAGATTATAAATCCTACAGATAGACGTATTCAGAGATTTATAGATGGATATTTGGGAGATTTGAGGTTAGATGAAACCATACGGATTCCATTTGATTCTTTTGTACTAGATAGAGCAGGAATTGGAAGAGAAGTGAGTTTGCCTCCAAATGACAAAAAATTTGAAAACAAACTAATTAAATCATATCGAATTAAGCAAGGAATTTTACATAACCCGTTACATGATAGGAGAACAACAGAAGGTTCTTTTCATATTGTAGAAGGAGGTTTGCCTGTACCGGTAGATAAGAAGTCAGTTCCAAAGATAACATTTGCACATCTTCTATTATCTGCACTTAATCCTCCAAAGGAATATATGGAACTCCCTTTTACATCAGCCCAAGAAAATAAAGCTTATTTGTGGGCGTCATTATTGTTGAAACCAACAGTTTGCCCTGAAGTTCCTGGAGTAATACCTGGAAAGTGCATGGAAATTCGATTTTTTGCTCCGGGTTCATTAGTTAGTAACCTTGATTTTGTTGAATCAATATTTGGAAATGCCGGAGATCCATATTTATTTAAAAATGATTCAGGACTTGACATTGAACATTGGACCGGTCATACTGGATGTGTTATATTGGCGCCACAATTAATAACACTTAAGAAAAAGGATATAGGATTACCATCATATAATGAAGCAACTGAACGACAGAGAAAAGATGGAATGTGCTGGAAAAATAAAGATGAATTGTATAATAATGGGAATCCATTCAAAATTACATGTCGTGACGAAAGTGGTGTTATTATTACTTTAATTGCTGATAATTATTATGGGTATTCAAAAAAGGAGGTAAAAACTCAGATAAGTTATGCGGCAAATATGTATGGATTATGCGAAGAAGAACACGCGGGTGGTACCTTAGCATTTTCCAGGATAAATATGGGAGAATCTTTATCTGCTTCTAAAATAATTGAAAAGACAGGTAAAAAATATTCGTTTGATGAGGTAAAAAAGAATTATGCTGATTTAATGGATATTCATCCTGATAATTATGGAATTGATAAAATTCATTCAAATATTTTTTATGTTCCCGAAAATGCAGAATTTAGTCTTAAAGGAGGTAAAATTTCGTGGCAATATGATGGTAAGAAACAGGCAATTAAAATATTAAGAGGACATTATTATATGTTGCCTAGCGGGCAGAAAATACATATGGAAAAGCATCCATTTGCTCCAAACTGGTATTTAACAATAACATATTCCGAAGGTTCATTTTTGCATAAACCAAGCACAGTATCAGGAGGTGGAAAGTCTGAGATATCAAAATCCTTGTTAAATGCAATAATATATGGGACATTCTTTATTGATAATAAAGAAAAGGATTTTGCAAAAGTTGATGAGATACTGGCATATGATTATAGTAAACGTTGGAAGAAACCGAATCCACGTTCAGATAAATATAGTAGCCGCCCCATTTTAAGCCCTGAAAGAACGCTTGGCTCCGTTATTACATTGTTAACACCATATGATGGTTATACCGATGAATATAACGAATTCTTAAGTTCTATACCAGATCATGTGAAAGCTCATGTTTTTTTAATTAAAAAGATAAACTATACAGAGGGTATTGATAAGAACTGGAGAGAATTGTTTACTGTAGACAGGGTAAATGGGAGATTAGGACATTGCTTGATGTTTGATAATAGAAAAATAATAACATCATACTTACGCGTGGGTTTTGCTCAAAATCAGTCATGGTTTGTACATTCATTACGCCCTGATTTTCTTGCTGCGGCAAAAGTTCAAATGGAAGATGATATTTCTGCGACTCTTACTGTTCCAAGAAGACAGCTAAAAAGTATAAGTTCTGATATAAAAAATGAAAGTTTAAAGTTGGTTGAGAACTGCGAATATTTATTTTTTCAAAGGCCGGATGAAGCAATAAACAGGGGGTATGATAAACAGGCAGAAGAAGATTTATCTAAGAAAAATAATTTTACTACTAATTATGAACCATTAACTCCTGAAGATGGTAAGGAGATTATTGAAGATGCTATTCAGTTTGACAAATATACAGATCCAATTAAATCATTAATAAGAAGGGGAGCGTCAGATGAAAATAATTTATATTTTATTTCTCCTTCGCATCCAAGAATTCTAGAGGATAATAGCAGGTCGAAGAATCCAAGGTATTTGCAGACAAGTCCTGATTTTTCAAATCCTATTGATGGTTATTTAGCTAAAATGGGCACGAGATTATTTCGGAAAATACCTGCAGGTCAACCGGTAATTTTTCCTGTAACAGATATATTGCCCGGGCGAAGGAATAATCCTCCGGATAAAAAAACAGGAATTCGTTCTTTGAGCGTTTATAATCCAATACATTACCAGGAATACCCGGAGCTTTTTATGGATTTTATTTGTAGTTTGACAGGAAAATCTCCTTCAACTACCGGGGCAGGCTCTGAAGGGGCCCTTACCAAAGGGCCATTCAATATGTTGGTTCCGACAACGGATTTGAATAATGCATTGTTATCATATATCCTAACCGGATATAATGGATTTTCAACAGCAGCAGGACATGTTGGCCCAAACAACAGGTTTGATCACGATATTAGTATCTTGATTCCTGAATTGTGGTGCCGTATGGGAAGAGAAGAAAAGTATCCTCAGAATTTAATAAACCAGGGAGCACTTGAGAAGTTAAATGATTTTGAATACAAGGGGCAGAAAGTACTGGCAAGTCGGTTAGGTTATAGAATTACACGTACATTTATATTTAAACATTTTGGGAGAATATTTGAGGAACCAATGAGTGTTTTTACTGATGAAATGTTAAAACCGGAACTGCAGAATATGGATGATTATGTTGATGGGATTAATAATATTGTTGAGGCGCAAAAAAAATCAGCATTAATGTATTTTGAAGATGGAAGTGTTAATGCTGCAATTCCTCCATTGCAAGTGTTGATTCATATTATGGCTTATGGACATTATAACAACAAAAGTATTGATGATCCTGAATTAAGAAAAATGTTTACAAGTGAGTATGTATTGTCAAGTGATTGGTATAAACAAAGGCTTAAGCTAAAACAAGAAAAAGAAATCAAACATTGGCAGGAAAAGATAGATTATATTGAATATTTCAAAAACCAGGAAATCAATCAAATTTTAAATAAGGAACTAGGATTAGAAAAGAAACTCAAATTGGCTAAAGGAGAGTTAGAGATTGTTAAAATGGAGTCCTATCTAAAGTCATTGGTAGGAACAATAGGTTTAGATTCTTTATTCAGGGGATAATAAAACATTATTATTTCATTTAATAGAGATACTAAATATCATTTTTGAGGTATTTGGCATTTTTGTTGATAATAAAATCGAATAACAGCAACTTTATAATTTGAATATTATACAATATTAAAGCAACTAATAAGACTAAAAACTCGTCTTAATTATATTAGTGTTCGTCTGTAAAGTCAAACATTTTTTGAATTAAAGCACCAAACCAGCCTGCCGGCTGGCTGGTAACAAAAAACAAATGACAAATAAATCCCAAAAATCAATAATCAAATGTTCAAAACAGTTTTGAATATTGAGATTTCAGTCATTGAGATTTATTTGTATTTTGGTACTTGTCATTTGTGATTTTTAATATTTATTTTTT
>DAOVYZ010000201.1 GCA_030635365.1 Bacteroidales bacterium | reverse complement strand
GAAAATTACAATTAAAGAAACTAATTCTATTGAAGCTTTAAAGAATAAAGAGTTAATAGATATAAAAGGAGGAACATTTGGTTATGATTGTGGATTATTTGTTGGAAGAATAGCCAAAGCTAATATTAACTTGACAGCTTGTTTATTAGATCCATTTGGTCTAATTTTAAACAGGGTTTAACCTTACAAATTATTTTTTTTCTTCACTTCAATTATTTAATATTGAGGTGAAGTTTTAATTGTTACAGTTATGAAAAAAAAATATTTTAAAATTATTGGTAAAATATTAATTTCTATCTTAGTCTTTATTGTTTCTTTATTTGTTTTCAAGCACTGGGATTTGTTTAAAGAATTTATTAGTTCAGCATTTAAATAATTATGATATTAAGAAGAGGGCTAATAAAATGAATAGTAATCACATATGTGATTCTTTTGAGTAAACTAAAGGAACTAAAGAGCATTTTGCTCACCCGGTTATTAAAAATGGGGTATTATATGTCAGGCATGGAAATGTTTTATTAGCTTATGATATTAGAAAAGAAGAAGAATAGAAAATAAGATTTCGAAAAAGGGATTTGGTATATTGTCTCATGATAATATACTAAATCCTTAACCCTATTACCAACACATCATCAATTTGCTCACGATTACCTTTCCATTCTTCGAAGAATCTATCCAATTTTTCCTGTTGAGTTTTCATTGGATCTTTATGCATATTGTATAGTAAATCCTGAAAGGGCTTATATTTTAATTTACGCCCACTTTCCCCACCAAACTGATCAGCATAACCATCGGAAAATATATAAATAGTATCATTTTTTAATAAATCAAATTCTTCTCTGGAAAACATGCTGTCTGATCTAAAATGTATACTTATAGGCATACGGTCGGATTTTATTTTTTCCAACTCACCGTTTCTTATAAAGTACATAGGATTGTTAGCTCCTGAGAATTGAAGTTTTTTATTTTTTTTATCGATAACACATAATGCCATATCCATTCCATCTTTTGCCTCATCATCTTTGCCTGATTGCTTTAATGATTTTATAATTTCATATCTTAATTGATTTAGTATTTTATCGGCATCAAGTATATTCTCTTTAAGAACTATTTCATTTAGAAAACTCATACCCAACATACTCATAAATGCTCCGGGCACTCCGTGCCCTGTGCAGTCAACTGCTGTAACTATAAGTTTGTCGTTCTTTTCCGCAGCCCAATAGAAATCTCCACTTACAATATCTTTTGGCCTAAAATAAATAAAATGCTCTGAGAGATAGTCTCCCATAACTTCAATTGCCGGAAGAACTGCATTTTGAATTCTGCTTGCATAATGAATACTATCTGTTATTTCTTCATTCTTCTTCTCAATCAAATCTTTTTGTTGTACAATTCTCTCACTTTGCGTTAATATCTCTTCATTTTTTTGCTCCAGGTCCTGATTTTTATGTTCAATCTCTACTTTTTGCTTTGCCAATATTTTATTTTTCTTTCTGGTAAGTATTAGTCCTATTAAGATTAAAATACCAATTATGGTTAACAAGCCAAACATTATTCGTTCACGTTTTCTCGCTTCATCTTGTTTTTCAATCTCTAAACGTTGTAATTCTATTTCCTTTTGCTGTTCTTTTTTTACTGCTTCTTCCTGTTTTAGTAAAAGAGTTTGATATTCCTTTTCTTGTTCCATTTCCCTTAATTCTCTTTCACGAATTTCTGCCTCGTGCATTTGTTGGGACAAAAGCATAGATTGTTGTAACCTGTGTTTTTCAGATTGTTCCAGGTCTTTTTCACTAATTAATAATTGAAGTTCATTTTCTCTCTTTTCAGCCTCCAATTGCAATTGCTTTAACGCTAAATCCTTTACTTCTTCATCAGCTAATTTTAACTTTAATTCTTTTTCTGTTTTTTCAAGATTATATATTCTTTGGGCTAATTCTTGTTCTTTAACTCTTTGTTCAAATAACAGAGAATCGCGTAAGCTCAAATACTTCTCGTATTCCTCCAGTGCCCTGATATGATCATTCCCTTCCCGTAGTATTTGCGAATAAGTATAATAACAAGTTTGCAATAAATTCTTATCTCCTGATTTTTTAGCCTGTACTATTGAATTTTTACTATACAATTCTGCATTATATAAATCATTCTCTTTAAAATAAATCGTAGCTAATATATTTTCCAGTCTGGCAATATCATAGTAGTTTTCGGAATCTTCTAATAATTCTAATGCTAATTTTAAATAGATTATTGTATTATCATAATTCCCTAAATTTTGATGGCAAATTGCAATATTAGAATATAACTTTGGGTACTCCTCATCTTCCATTTTAGCTTTCATTCCTAACTGTAACGAATTTCTAAAAGATTCCAAAGCTCCTTCATAATTATTTAAATTTAAATACAAATACCCTATATTATTTGAAACAATAGACATTGTAGCAGTATCCTTCATTTCTGAATATAAGGCATAAATCTTTGAATTGTACCCCAGGGCTTGTTCATATTGCCCTAACTTTTTGTATGTTTCTGATAATTTATAAGCCCCTTTTATATGCTTGTATTTTGACTCATTTTTCGTAAGTAATTCATTATACAACTCTAAGTAATGTTTTTCAGCTTCTATATAATCCTCATTAATATAAAATGCATCTGCTGTTTTTTCCAGGTATTTTATTTTACTTTTATCATCGTTTATACTATCAGCAAATGCATAACAATTCCCAAAGAAATCAGCAACTTTTGAGTAGGCTCCTAAGTATTGATATACTTCAGCAATATTATTATTTAAGTTTATTAACTTCTTATAATTCCTGTTTTTAGAAAAAATATTAACCGAACGTGTGTAATAATCAATTGAATTTTCAATATCTTTTTGAATAAAGAATACTTTACCCAACAAATAATAACTTTCTGCCACAAATAATTCTAAATTATTTGCCTTTGATATTTTTACAGCCTCCAATACATTTTTTTGGGCTTGGGTATACTTTTTTTCTTTGAATTCCTCTGTTGCAATTTTTAATAAAATATCTGCTTTATTGTATTCAGATGTAGTAATACTCAATGCAAAAAGTAAGCTGTCTTTAATAGATTGAGCATAATTCTTTACTGGTATTAGAGCAAATCCAAATAAAACTAAAGCTATTAATATCTTATATATTTTACTCATTAATTAAATCTATAATTCAAACCAATTTTAAAACATTGACCCAATTGCGGATTAGAAGGCAAATCTAAATCTGTCCCGGTCACATTTATACCTCCGTATTGCTCATCAAAAACATTTATATACTTAATAAAAAATCTTAATTTATCACTTAAATTTAAATTAAGTAATGCATCCAGCGTATAGTAACCATCAACACTTTCATAAGGATCCGGATAAATCTCTTCAATTGGGATAAGTACTCTAAGCCATTTACTCATCCAAACATTATCAAATTGTACATAAAGTCTTTCTGTTGGTTGAAATGATATTCTTAGTTGACCTATATGATTTGGCATTAGCTCGAAATCTCCTATAACACTTCCTATTTCCGATAAGCTTTTTGTTGTTTCTGTATATGTAAAATTCAATTCAACATTCAATTTAACTGAAGATACTATATCCTTAAATTTTATATTTGCCTGCGCTCCCCATAAAGTAGATTTTGCATCACTACTATTGACTTTTTTTCTTGCCATTGTAGTATCTGAATTAAGAATTGCTCGAGGTAAATTTAAATCATCGATAGGAACATAGGTATCAACTATTAGATTTTCAATTTGATTATAAAACAATGAAATATTTGTGTAAATATTTCTAAAAAAACGCCTCTTTATTCCAAACTCATATGCCTGAAATTTTTCAGGCTCTAAATCAGTATTAGGAATTGCCATATAATATATGCTATCATTATTAATACCACCCGAATATGCCAAAGACTGGTACGACATTGAAGTAGACGGTGCCATATAAGCTCTCCCATAAGAACCAATTAAAGTGGTTCTTTCGCCCCATTTATAAAGAGCTGCTATACGCGGGTTAAAATTATCACCATACTGAGAGTTTAAATCATAACGCAAACCTCCCATGAATGTGATTTTCTTTCTAACATAATAGAATTGTATAAAGGATGAAATATTATAAAAGTTTGTAGGATTAATTCCAAATTCTCCAAATAAGGGATCCTGGTTAAATTTCTCTTCTGAAAACAAATCATAATCTGCACTTGTAAAAGGATTGGTCTGGTAACTTGTTAAAGGCAAGTTCCCTGATAATTGAAATGAAGCTCCAGATACTATTTCAAAATTTGATGAAGGGGTGTATGTTAAAATTTGTTCTGCTAATACATCATCAGAAGCTGAATAAATATAAGCTTTATCAGTATTTGACAAAAACGTTACTCCATAATTTGAGTTATTATCCATTTTATAGGATAAATAAGATAAATGTGAACTACTGGAGAAATTCTCCCACTTTCGGTCATAACTAATAACATATCTCTGAATATTTTCTCCCCAATAATTCTGAGGATTGTTGTATTTAAATAAATATGTTGACCTTCCTAATGAGCTATGAGTTCTACGGGACATTTTATTATAAGCAATACTAAAACCTCTCCATTTTAATTCAAATCCTATCATATGGCTTGATGAAGGAATCTCTTCAAGGGAAGGTTTTACTACTCCTCCTTCGTAGTAAGGATTGTAATATTGATTTTTAAACTCTTCTTCTGTTATTCCATGGCTTTGAAGTAATTCCTCGGTAATATCAATTGGTTGATATTCAATACCATTTAATGTAATAGCATTACCCGTTTTTTGTAAATAATACAATGGGTTATATACGTCTTTATACTGTTTAATATTCATATTATTAAACTCTGATTTACTACCATAGAAACTATAATGTAGTATATTTTTATTTTTTAATGCTTTGCCTCCGACTGTAAAATTTATATAGTTATATTCATATTCGCCTAAACTAATATCGCTCCGCACAAATGTTCCTTTCTCCGCTTCTTTGGTAATAATATTTATGACACCTGTAACAGCATCAGCACCATATACCGCAGCTGCAGGCCCATAAATTATCTCTATTCTTTCAGCTTGCCTTATCGGAAGTTGTGCACCTAAAGGCATTCCATTAACAACAGTTGGCTTAACAGGTAGATTATTAATTAAAATTTTTGTGTAATAATTACCAATTAACCCCCTGAATTGAAAGATCTCTCCTGCCTCTCCCGATCCAGGTTGTGAAACTCTTATTCCCGGTAAATATTTTAAAATATCCGCTAATGTTGTAAAATGATTCCTTTGTATTTCTTCATGAGAGATAACATATATTATTACCGGAAGGTCATCTATATTCTTAGCACTTCTACTGGCAGAAATAACTTTTATTCCACTTGTATCCTTCCACTCTTTTATATTATTCAAATCCAGTAGATCTCTCTTTATTATGGTAGGTAAGGTATCTGTTTGGCCTAATGCATTTATGCCAATTAGCATAAAAAAAAGATTAAATATTTTGCATAAAGCTTTCATGGTTTGCTTTTAAATACAAAAATAAGGCTGTCTAAAAAGTTACTAAACAGTAAAAAAACACTTCGACATGCTTCGATAAATCTGACTGTTATCAGGTTTATCGAAATATAGACAACTACAAGACTTTTTCTACAACCTCCAACGTTTCTGCTTCTAGCTTTTTATTTCACCACCACCAAACATCACAAATCCTCTTATTATTATTTCTTTGCCAACATCCTTCGGTGTATTTTGCTTAATATATCTTTTATCAGAAAAACCTCCAAGTATAGATACTACCTCATGCTTTACATTCCAATTTTCCGGTACTATTAAAGTCGTTCCACCAAACATGCAAAAGACATCTATTACATTTCGTCCGGGAGCCAAACTTGATTTAGTCAAATCAATTTTTGAACCTCCGAAAAGAGCTGTAATTTTCCCTCCTTTGAAATTGTCAGATGTTATAATCTTATCTCCACCACCTAAGATTGCAAAATCGTCAATAAAATCTGCGCTATTTGTTTTTCCGTCTCTCCTAACCGATGTAGGCCTAAAAATTATAAACAACCCTATTACTATTAAAATTATTGGCAAGAATAAACGTTTTAACGAATAAGGTATATGGATTGCATCCGGAATTAAAAACACAAGTCCAATTATTAATAAAATCCATCCTGTAGACTTGTTTTCGCGTGTAGAAATAAAAATAACACCTAATACAATTAGTATCATTTGCCAGGAAAAAACATGATGCATAATTCTATGCGGGAAAAAGTTTAGAAACTTTCCGATAAATGCAACACCAATTAAAATTAGTACAATTCCGACAATAGCTTTTCCAATACTTCTGTTTGATTCCATTTTATTTGTTTTTATTCATTAATAATTTCAAGTTCTCTATTCTTTCTATTTTTGTTCTTTCAAATCTGTACTTTCTTGTTTACTTTTTTTCTTCCTTTTAATATATCTTATATAATAAATGATTGCAGCAACTATTAGTAAAAATGGCCATATTCTAAACAAGAACAGAATAAACACTATTAACCCTTTCCACCCTTTATCCAATGATTTTACTAATCTTTGAAAAAAGTTTTTACTCTTTTTAGGT
>DAOVYZ010000170.1 GCA_030635365.1 Bacteroidales bacterium | reverse complement strand
AATTAACAGGTTTGGATACATTACCCGTCTCTTTAACTGATATACAACTGATGGTGATAGATGTCGGATAACCTTTTTTGCTCAGGTTTTGAGGGCATTTTAATGAACAGCTTGTAAAACGCAACTCTATTTTGGCTTGTCGCTTATATTGATTTTTACGATTATCTGTTGGCAATCCTATTGTGTAGCTTCCTGCAACCGGTGCAGAATCAACTTCCTTATATAGGCTACTTCCATTGGCAAGTTTACGAGTCGTTCTTGAACGAATCAGTAAATGATGTTTTTCATCAGGTATGATTGCAAACTGTTCATAAATATCTCCTTCTCTATCTTCTATAAATGTTACTGTGTCTGCTCCTTTTAAGACTCCCTTGCTTTTTTCAGCTACTTCAATCCACTTATAAGATTCTTTATCTTCTATCGGCTGCTTCTTATAATTTCTTTCTATTCTGTCAGGCATTTCTTCGGGACGATGAAATACCTTGATATGTGAAAATCCAAGGGGAGATAAATTGTAAGCATCCAATACCAAACCCGGATGAAGTTTAAAACAATGAGCTGTATCCGATTTATCAGAACGGCCTAATCCACTGTTTGACTTAAGCCTGCCTTTATGTCCACTTAAATTTACTTCACAAGTGTCTTGTATACAAAGTAAGTGCCTTCCTTTTGCCAATTGACTCATACGAAACGAAGACTCTTTAGTAAATTCTTCTTCTTTTATTTTTTCATTATTCAGAAATCTATAATATGCTTTTTGCTCTGCTTGGGTTTTTGCGAGTTGTCGAATTGATGAACAAGGATGTTGGCTCAACTTTTGCCATAACTCGTGACCTCTACGTTCTAAACGTAAATCACCTAGATAACCCGTATAATCCGGGAAAAATGCGACTGGGTTTGTGTTATTATTCATACTGCAAATTTAGTTATATTTGTGGGTACACTGTAGCTGCCGAACAGGCAGGCGAAATTACCTGCTTGCCGCAGGCAGGTTGGCGTTTTGCTGAGACTAATTAGGCCTATTTTCTTAAATCATTATTCGTTAATCAATATTCAATTCATTTATTCCCCATTTGCTTTTCCCTTATAGCTTTAAACTCTGATCCTTCTTTCCAATTTGGGAATGTACTTTCGTTGCTTAGTTCGTAACCTATTTTAAAAAACAACTTAGCATCGTCAACAATTCCAACAAAAGTCCATGTTTCAGAATTGTATTGATCTGTTGGTTTATGGTAAAAGTTTGTTAGCCAATCTTTTTCTTTTTTTAATGCCCATTCTTTGCCATGTTCTCTGTGGTCGCAATTACCTCGTGCAAATAAAGCGGGAACTCCGGCTTGAGCAAAGCTAAAATGATCAGCCCTATAAAACATTCCAGTATGTGGATTAGGGTCAGGAAGAACATATCTGTCATACTCTTTGGCAAATTTAACAATGTAATCTTCAAGCTCCGATTGCCCATATCCTGTTACCATAACATCTTTGTAAGGGCCAAATGGGAGCATTAAATCATTATTAATATTAGCCACAGTTTTATTTAGAGGGAATAACGGGTGTTCTGCATAATATTTCGATCCAACTAATCCCTGTTCTTCTGCAGTAGGCGATAAAAACATTATGGTTCTTGCTTGCTTCTTTTTTAAATTAGCAAAAGCTTCAGCTATTTCTAGCATCCATGCGGTAGTGGTTCCATTATCAACAGCACCATTGTAAATTGAATCCCCATTTGCGGCAGCACCAATACCCAGATGATCCCAATGCGAAGAATAAATGATAACCTCATCAGCTCTTTCTTTTCCGGGAAGTATTCCAATAATATTTTTGGAACTTGCTAATTTGTGAGAGCTTTTAATATTTAAATTTAATTTTCCTCTCATTGATATGGCTTTAAAGTCAGGCTTTTTTGCCTTCTCTTTTAATTCATCAAGGTCTAATCGGGCTAGAGAAAACAACTCTTTGGCAGCATTCATTGTAATCCATCCTTCCATTTTGCACCTATCCATATAATTATCTTCAGCTTGTAGGTAAAGCTTCGGAATAATTGCCCCGTTTACAACAACACTCCAGGGATAACCTGCCGGTTCCGTTTCATGAATTATCAATAATCCTTTTGCACCCTGACGGGCAGCTTCTTCATATTTATAAGTCCATCTGCCATAATATGTCATTTCGTTGCCTTTAAAAAAATCTTTATTGTCGGTTCCAAACCCGGGATCGTTAACAAGAACAACAACAGTTTTACCTTTTACATCCAATCCGGCATAATCGTTCCAATTATATTCAGGGGCCACAATACCGTAACCGGCAAATACCATTTGCGAATATCTAATTTTAATATCATCAACCAATTGCCTTGAAAAAGCAACAAAATCATCTTTGTATTTTAGCTCAATAGAAGCATTCCAAAAGTTTATTTTCATTCTTTCGCCAGGCGTGTTGGTTACTTCAACCATTGGTACTTCTTGAATATAGCTTCCGTTATTTGCAGGTTCAAGACCTATCCTTTTATATTCTCGAATTAAAAACTCAACAGCTTTTTCTTCTCCTATGGTAAATGGCTTTCTTCCCATAAAATCATCAGAAGCAAATTCTGTTACTATCCGGGTCATGTCTGCTTCATTGATTGTCGATTCTGCTTTTTTATAATCTGATGTACAAGAAGAAAAAATTACTGCTAAAATGATACCTGCCAGGATGAAAAGATTTTTTACCATAATATAAAATTTAAATACTAAAAGTGTTTATAAATCGGAATAAGATTGAATTGTCGAATGTAACAATTATTGATTAAATATTACTGCAGGTAAGAAGATATTTTTGTAATTTTAGATGATAAACTTAATAATAATTTACCATGAGAAAATTAGCTTTTGTATTTATTTGGATATTAACTATTCATGCAGTTTTAGCGTCTGAGAAAGAAATTGAATTAAAATCAGAAATTAAAGAGGTAACTGTTTTTCAGAGTGGGGCACAAGTATACAAAACGGGCTCAACTTATTTGAATGCCGGAGTTGCAGATATAGTAATAAGTGATTTACCCAGGAGTATTAACCAACAAAGCATACAGGTTAAAGGGTTTGGCGACCTTACTATATTGTCGGTTAATTATCAGTTGAATTATTTAAGGGCACAAAAGAAATCGAAAGAAACAACAGTGCTCGAAGATAGCCTGAAAATGCTTAAGTATAATGAAAAGGAGATAAATAATAAGATTAATATTTATAAGATGGAAGAGGCTGTTTTGATGTCAAACCAGTCAATTGGTGGGGATAATACAGGAGTAAATATTGAGGCTTTAAAAGCTACAATGACGTATTTTCATAAAAAATTAAATGAAATAAAAGCGCAACAATTAAAGTATAGTGAGGAATTAACATACATTAAAAAGAGCATTGCCAGAATTCAAAATCAATTAAACAGTTTAAATGCAAAAAGAAATGAACCTATATCGGAAATTGTGGTTAAGGTTGTAGCCAATAAAAACACAAAAGCATCTTTTGATTTGAGATATGTTATAAATAATGCAGGTTGGACTCCGGAATATGATTTAAGGGCGGTGGATATTTCAAAACCTGTTGATTTAAGTTACAAAGCAAAGGTGTTTCAAAGTAGTGGTGAAGATTGGAACGAAGTTAAACTGGCAATCTCAACCGGGAATCCCCAAATAAGCGGAGCAAAACCTGAAATTCATCCCTGGTATTTAAATTTTTATGAGTCATCACAAATCAGGATTCGTGGAGTAGCTTCTATGCCGATGGCAAAAAAAGAAAAAGCTTTTTCTGAGGTTGTGGATTATGAAGATGATGTAAGTTTAGCAACGCCGGAAGCCAGCTATGGTTATTTTGAAACTACAACAAATCAAACCAATATAGAATTTGAAATTGACATTCCGTATACAATTCCTTCAAATGGTAAAGCATATGCTGTACAGATTAATCAATTTGAATTAGATGCCGATTACACCTATTATGCTGCACCTAAGTTGCAAGAAACAGCATTTTTATTAGCCAGGATTACGGGATGGGAGCAGTACAATTTGTTGCCAGGGCAAGCAAGTATATTTTTTGAAGGAACCTATGTTGGTAGTTCAGTTATTGACCCTGATAATACGGAAGATACATTGGATTTATCGTTAGGAAGGGATGAAGCAATAATTGTTAGCAGAGAGAAAATTAAAGATTTTGAAAGCCAGAGGTTAATAGGAGTGAATAAAAAAGAAACTTTTGGCTACGAAATAAAAATAAGGAATAACAAAAAAACAGAAATTGCGATTATAGTTGAAGATCAATTCCCGATATCTTCCAATAAAGATATTGAGGTGGAACAAATAGAAAAATCAGGCGCAAAATTAGATCCCGTTTCCGGCAAACTAATCTGGGAGTTTGAACTAAAATCACAGGAAACTCAAAAACGAGAATTAAAATACTCAATTAAATATCCAAAGAGTAAAAGGATTGATTTGTAAAATATTTATTGGAAGGAGCCAATTAATTATCAGGTTCCTACTATTTTTAAGTTACAGGGCATTTAACAGCAACGACATATGTATCCTTTTTCAGTAAAATTCAAAATTAATGTAGAAAAAACTTCTCCTGAAATGACAGTTGATAATTTGACTGATTATTTTAAAGACAAATTGAAATCAGAAAATGTTGAAATTACTTCGGAAACTAATGGGATAATGAAACGCGGCGAAAACCCGCACTACTGTTATCGCGGGATCGTTACAGGGCATAGTAGGAAAGATTTTCCAATTAATATTTATTTGGCTGCGAAATAAAAGAATGTTGAGATTTCTTGAGAGTTTCTTTTATCTTTGTTGTTATAAATTAACAAACGATTATTTACATGTCAAATATTAAATTATTTCAGACTCAGCAAGTTAGAACCCATTGGGACGAAAAAGAAAAGAAGTGGTATTTTGCAATAGTGGATGTTATTGAAATATTAGCAGAAAGTACCAAACCCAGAGATTATTGGTATAGATTGAAGAAAAGAGAGACGGACAACGGAATTGACTTGTCGACAATTTGTCGACAACTGAAAATGATATCCAAAGACGGGAAAAAATATAATACAGAATGTGCAGATACAGAAAACCTTCTTAGAATTATCCAATCAATACCGTCACCGAAAGCAGAACCTTTTAAACGCTGGCTTGCAAAAGTGGGCTATGAAAGACTGGAAGAGATAGAAAATCCTGAATTAGCATCAAAACGAACAAGAGAGATTTATAAAACTAAAGGCTATTCAGATGAGTGGATAGAGAAAAGAATGCGAAGCATTGCAATCCGTGATGAATTGGCAGACGAATGGAAAAAACGAGGTGTAAAAGAACGAATTGAGTATGCAATTTTAACAGCAGAAATATCCAAAGCGACTTTTGGACTAACTCCCTTACAATACAAAGAAGTAAAAGGGTTGAAAAGACAAAATCTTCGAGACCATATGACAGATCTTGAGTTGATTTTTTCAATGCTTGGTGAAGCATCAACAACAAAAGTTGCAAGGGCAAAAGATGCGAAAGGATTTAAAGAAAATCAAGACACAGCAAGAATTGGTGGAAAAATCGCTGGCAACGCAAGAAAAGAATTAGAAAAAGAAAGTGGAGAAAACATCATTTCATCAGAAAACTATTTACCAGAAAAGAAAATTGGGAAATTGAAAGGAAATAAATAAATGTTATTTAAACTGTTTTTTCTATTCTTCTCCAAATTCCATGAGGTAAGCTTTAATAAATCCATCCAAATTGCCATCTAAAACATCCTGAACATTCCCGGCTTCAAAATTTGTTCTTACATCTTTAATTATTTTGTAAGGATGTAACACATAATTCCTGATTTGCGAACCCCACTCTATTTTCTTTTTTGCACCTTCAATTTTAGCCCGCTCTTCACTTTTTTTACGAAGTTCAATTTCATATAATTGAGAACGGAGCATTTTCATAGCATTTTCTTTATTATTGAGTTGTGAACGGGTTTCCTGATTTTCAATAACGATTCCTGTAGGGGCATGCCTTAACCTTACGGCAGTTTCCACTTTATTTACATGTTGTCCCCCGGCACCACTTGACCGGAAAGTATCCCATGTTATGTCAGCAGGGTTTATATTAATTTCAATAGAGTCGTCAATAACAGGAGAAACATAAACTGAGGCAAAAGATGTGTGCCTTCTGTTAGCAGAATCAAAAGGTGAAAGCCTTACCAAACGATGTACGCCATTTTCACATTTTAAATAGCCATAAGCAAATTCGCCAATAAACTCTAATGTAACAGTATTTATTCCTGCAGTATCACCAGGTATGTAATGGACTTCCTTTACTTTATAATTGTTTCTCTCACCCCAACGAATATACATTCGCATAAGCATTTCTGCCCAATCGTGACTCTCTGTCCCACCGGCTCCAGGGTTAATCTGAAGATATGCACCTAAAGAATCTTCTTCTTTGCGAAGCATATTTTTTAATTCAAGCTTCTCAATTAATTTCAGAGTCTTGGTATATTGAGTATCAACATCTGATTCTTCTATTTCTCCTTCTTTATAAAAATCAGCAGCAACATTTAATTCATTAACTTGGACATCAATTTCTTTGTAAGAATTGGTCCATTCCTTAATTTGAGAAATACGTTTTAGCTGTTTTTCTGCTTCTTGCGGATTGTCCCAAAAGTTGGGGTCATGAGTTTTTTCTTCTTCCTCTTCTATTCGGATAAGTTTATTATCTATGTCAAAGATGCCTCCTCAGCGCATCACGTCGCTTTTCACAATCTTTTAGTTGTTCAGTAGTAATCATTCGTAAGGTATATTTTAGTAAAGAAACAAAAATAACAATAATGCCAGGATTGGCAAAGATTAAAAGAGTTTTTAAATTAAAATGAATAACCTTCAAAAACATAAATGGATGGACGAAAACCAAATGTACACCAGCCTGCCGGCATGGCAGGTTACCACCATCAAAGGGGTGTTTTTTAGATTTTAATAAAAAAGGAAGCATAAGCTCCCTTTCCTTCATTAAGAATTACAGTGTTTTTTAGTATCCACCATTTTCTAATTTTTCCATTTCTTTATCAAAAGTCTCTTTGTACTTTTCATAGTCGTAATCAATTTTTAATCGTTGGTCTTTTGAAAGTTTGTTGTTTAAAGCTTCTTCTAAAGCATCAACACCCATTTCAATAGCAACATAAGTTTTATAACGGCCTTGATTTGTAATTGTTTGCTTTTCGCAAATTACCTTAATGTTGTTTAATTGTTGCTTAATAACCTCTCGGGTTAATGTTTCGAATCTTTCTTCAACTTCTTCTACATTATTAAACTCTCTTGAGTTAGTATAGTTATCAGTTGTACCTTTAATAACTGTTTCAATAACTTTGGAAGTGTCTTCAATTATTTTTATTTTCTCGATT
>DAOVYZ010000231.1 GCA_030635365.1 Bacteroidales bacterium | reverse complement strand
GATGAGATTGGTGAAGTCGATTTCTCTAAGCGTGATTCTATGTTTGAAGATGCTGCACGTTTGGTTGTTAGGCATCAACAAGGTTCTACATCACTAATTCAAAGAAAATTTTCAATAGGTTATAACCGAGCCGGAAGAATTATTGACCAGCTGGAAGCTGCAAATATTGTAGGCCCGTTCGAAGGAAGTAAAGCACGTCAAGTATTATTTCAGGATGAATACTCATTGGAACAGTATTTGAGAGAGTTTATTGACAACAATTAATTCCAAAATTATGAAAAAAATTCTTTTCACATTTATAATAATCGGATGTACATTTATATTAAGTGCTCAACAAGATTCGAAAGCAAAGGAAATTCTGGACAAGCTCTCAAGTTTAACAAAATCACATAAAGTTATACAAACTAATTTTGAGATCGAATACAAAAACATTAACGACAATACTCAAAATTCTTCAAAAGGATCTATAACAATGATGGGAGAAAAGTACAGGCTTAATTTCATGGGTACAGAATCATTCTTCGACGGAAAAATATTGTGGAATTACATACCTGAGGTTAAGGAGGTTAATATTTCAGAACCGGAACCGGATGACGAAGATATTTTTAGTAATCCACGAAAATTATTTACTATTTACGAAAGTGATTATAAATATCAATTTATTGATAATATAACCGAAAAAGGAGTAAATTATTCTATTGTTGATTTATATCCTAATAACATAGATGAAGAATACTCAAGAATAAGATTGACAATTAACATTGATGATTATTTTCTGTCATCAGCAACAATTTTTGGTAAAGAAGGTTCGCATTACATTATATCAATTAACAGTTATAAAACAAACTTCAATTTCGACGATTCGTATTTTACTTTCAATAAAAGTAAATACCCGGATGTAGAAGTAATTGATATGCGCTGGTAAACTTAGAATCCCCAATTATTTCCTTAAATCCGCAGGTTAAACTTAAATTGCTACACTGTAACACCTTTCGACTCAGGGTGACGTCAGGCTGAGCGAAGTCGAAGCCTTTCAACCTTTTATATAATACATGGCGGATTTAAGGTATTTTAGAAATTAACTTTTATTTTTCTCAGGGTATTTTATTCGAGCATGATATATATTCAAAAGTTTTTCCTTAAATATTGCTTTTATATTTGTTATATCCTTAAAATTGATATCAACGTAATCAAATTGGCCTTCATTCATCTGATCAGTTATTATTGATTCTACAAGATTGTTAATCTTTTCCTCACTAATTTCAGAATAACTTCTAGATGCGGCTTCTACAGAATCTGCCATCATTAATACGGCCATTTCTTTTGAATATGGCTTTGGCCCCGGGTATGTAAATATATTCACATCAACGTCCTTATCCGGAAATTTTTTAATGTATGACCGGTAAAAATATTGAACCTTAGTTGTTCCATGATGTGTTCTTATAAATTCAATTAATTGTTCCGGTAATGAGTTTTTCTTTGCCAGTTCTACCCCATCTTTTACATGACTAATAATAATATTTGCACTTTCATCAAACTCATGCATATCATGAGGATTAAATCCTGCACGCTGGTTCTCAATAAAATAAAACGGATTCTTCATTTTACCTATATCATGATACAATGCGCCTATCCTGACTAATAAAGGATTTCCACCTATCCTGTATATGGCTTCCTCTGCCAAATTTGCAACTTGCATTGAATGTTGAAATGTCCCCGGAGCTTTTTCTGCTAAATTTCTCAATAACTTCTGATTTGTATCAGATAATTCCATTAAACTTAAATCAGATAAAAAGCCAAAAGTCTTCTCAAAAATATAGATTAATGGATAAGAAAGTAGTAACAATCCACTATTAAAAGCAAAAAACTTGAAGTTATCTAAATCAATATTCTTAAATGTACCATCCTGCGTTATTGATAATCCAAAGTATACTACACTATATGTAATAAAAACAAATATAGCTGAAAGAAATAAACCTCCTCTCCTGTAATAATTTGTTAAACTAAATATTGCAATTATTCCGGCAATAAAATTCAGAAAAACAAATTCAAATCCATTTGGAGCAAAAAAGCCCACTAGCAATACCGTAATTACATGTATAAATAGTGCCAATCTGGAATCATAAAATGTTCTGATCACAATTGGTACTATAGCAAACGGCACAATATAAATAGAGTTTTCAATAAAACTTGAAACCACAACAAATATTAAAACAAATAATAAAATAAAGATTGTTTTAATACTATTCTGTAAAATCTCTTTTCTAAAGTTTAATAAAAATAAGAAAAGTACTAATATGCAAGTTGAAATAAATATAATCTGCCCAAGTAACAACCTCCTCGAATTACTAAAAGTTGTTAATTTTGATTCAGACTCATAACGGAATGATTCTAATACATTATAAACTTCAGCATCAATTATATCTCCTTCTGATACTATTTTTTCTCCTGACTGAACCATTCCTTTCGAATCAGAAAACGTCAGCAATTCTGATTTTTCATAATCTGATTTATTTGCATCATAAAAAATATTTGGAGCAATATATTCGTATGGATTTATACTTTTATAAAAAGGTATGTATTTATTTTTTTGATTTAAATTAGTTATATATCCATTTACCGTATCAAGAACATATTCATAAGCTAATTTCTGAGTAAATAATTCATTAAAAACTAACTCTTTGGCAATATTACCTTCCAATATTATTATTCTTGAGTTATTGTCCAAATCTTCAAGTATACCGGAAGACTCGATTATTCCTTTTGCATATACCTCTTGAAAAATACCTGTAAGAAATTCTTCAAATCCCTTTGTCTTATTTTCCAGTAATTGCTTTTTTGCCTGGATTTCCTTTTCTGAATAATTCTGCAAATTAATATATTCGTCAATTTTATTCTTAAAATGCTTTAAAAACTCTTGACTTTTAATGTTAACCGTATTACTATCAAATTCAAAGTAAGGCTTGTAGAATTTCAACAAACTATCCCTTTCTCTATCTAACTGTTCTGTACTTTTATATATTGGGAAATTAAAAGGCGCTAAAAGGGTTTTATATGACCATGGATTACCTACTTCATACTCATATCTGAATTTACCCGGGAAAAAATACGCTATAACAGCTATAGTTATAATAAATAGAAAGACTCTGAAGATATATAAAGAGTTCTTTTTAAAAGAATCAAAAAATCGTTTCATTATTTAAATTTTATTATACTTTATACAAATGTAAAAAAAAGCATGTACTTTTTGCTGTTTTAAATCAGGTATTAAGCTTTATAAGTTTAACTCGCTATGCATTAGATATCACAACAAATCATGTATTAAAGACAGTCAGTACTTTCTCAATACTTTACCTAAGAAACTCGCCTGCCTGCTGTAGTCAGGTTGAACCCGAAAGGTTTAATCGCGAATTGAATGAAAGTAAGGTTAGAGAAATATTACGAAAACTGAAAGTTCTAGCTAGAGTGATAAGCTTAGATTCAAAAGTTTTTGACATGGCATTAAATTCAGAGTTCAAAGATTTTGAAGACGCAATTCAATATTATGCTGCAATTGAATCTGATATTGATATTATTATAACAAGAAATTTGAAAGACTTTAAGAAATCCGATATTCCAGTAATGACAGGATTGCAATTTATAAAAATGAATCAACGGTAAGCCAAACGCTAATTGCTTCACCGAATAATTTGGGTGTTCTTGGGTTATTAGTCTTTTTTGCTATCTTTAAACTTCATTAACGGGTGATAGTGAAACAGGGCGAAAACCCCAAACTATTGGTAAGCAAGTACCGTTAGCGGTAAGTGGGAACTTGTGCAGAGTGGGTTAACAATATACCAGAAAATTTGAATATCTTTGTCTTAGTATGAAGAAAAAGGAATTATTAAATAAAATTAGATTGTCAATTCATCAGCATAATTCTGATGCAGAAATTTATTTATATGGTTCCAGAGCGCGTGGAGATAATAGAAAAAATTCTGATTGGGACGTACTTATTCTTGTTGATGAGAATAAAATTACAAACCTCATTGAAGACCGATTCAGAGATTCTTTATATGATATTGAATTAGAAACAGGACAAATTATTTCAGTATTGATTTATCCTAAGTTCTATTGGAACAATAAACTGAAGCATTCTCCTCTTTATAAGAATGTTATTCATGACGGAATTCGTTTATGACAAAAGAAAATTATATTAATTATAGATTAGGCAGAGCTTACGAAGCATTTGAAGACGCTAGATTACTTGCTGAAAATGATAGATGGAATACTGCAATAAATAGACTTTATTACGCTTCATTTTATTCTATAATTGCTTTACTAATAAAGAATGGCATAGAGGCACAAACTCATAATGGAGTGAGAACTCAATTCGGTTTGCAATTTGTTAAAACTGGCATAATTGACAAGAAATTTGGAAAGCTTTTTTCTAAGCTATTTGATTATCGTTTGAAAGGAGATTATGGAGATTTGTTTGACTTTGACAAAGATATTGTATTACCTCTTTTTAATGAAGTTGAGTTGCTAATAAATACAATTAAAGCAGAAATATCAGCTCCCACCAACCGCTAACATCACCAGTAATTTGGGGTGTTTTGGCGGTTTAGCAAAGTTTTGTTACCTTCGGTTTCAATTACCGGCTTGACAGTATATAAAGATCGGTATTATGAATTTTATATCTTATGATTAAATACGGAATTAGTGAATTAGCTGTAATATCAGTAAGAAAAGAAGCTGACGAAAAAAGCGAGATGCTTACCCATATTCTCTTTGGTGAAACTTTTCAAATTCTGGAAGAGGGCCCCAAATGGTGTTATATAAAAATTACATATGATGAATATGAAGGTTGGGTTAATACCAATACTATTACTGAACTCTCCGAGCAATTATTTAATCAAATCAATACCAGCACTTCTTTAGTTACTTCGTATTTCTCAAATATCATTATAAATGAGAAAAAAGAAAAAATTGTAATTCCCTTTGGCTCTACTTTACCGAACTATGATTCAAAAAATAATTCATTTAAGATCAATGGCACTTATTTTTTGGAAACAATCCAGTCCATAAATGAAAAGCCTAATATTATTGAACTGTCACAAGTATTATTAAATGCCCCATATTTATGGGGTGGTAAAAATCCTTTTGGTATTGACTGTTCAGGACTTGTCCAGATTCTTTTCAAAATTATGGGCAAAAAGCTTCCACGGGATGCCAAACAACAAATAAAAGTTGGTCACACTATTAATTTTAATTCTGATACTATTCCAGGAGATTTAGCTTTTTTTGATGATAATGAAGGAAATATTATTCATGTGGGGATTATTCTTAACAAGAATAATATAATTCATGCTTCAGGAAAAGTTCGTATTGATAAGCTTGACCAACAGGGAATATTTAATGAAGAAACAAGTACATACACTCATAAATTGCGTATTATTAAAAGAATACTCTGATTCAGCTTAAACATGGGAAAACTATATATTATAATATTAATAATTTCTGTTTTTGTTATATTGTATATTATCAATAAAAGAAAAAATAATAATATTAAGAATAATTAATCAAGTAAAATGATATACACTTACGCATATCCCCGTCCGGCAGTAACTGTAGATATTATAACAATAAAGAATCGTGAATATATATTATTAATTGAGAGAAAAAATCACCCTTTTAAAAACAGCTGGGCTCTCCCGGGTGGTTTTGTTGATATTGATGAAGATATTGATACTGCTGCTTATAGAGAACTTAAAGAAGAAACATCAATTCATGATATTAGTTTAAATCAATTTAGAACATTTGGGGAACCCGGACGCGATCCAAGGGGAAGAACTATCTCAATTGTTTATTATGGAGATTTATATAATACTAACCAGAATATTAAAGCCTGCGATGATGCTAAAAATTTAAAATGGTTTCCCTTCAATAATTTGCCCGAATTAGCATTCGATCATAACAAAATATTAGAATCCTTTATTTTATATTATAAAAAAAGCTCTTAAAAAGAGCTTCTATTTACACGGTATTTATTTCTTATACTATCATTCCGGCAGCTACTGTATTGTTTG
>DAOVYZ010000263.1 GCA_030635365.1 Bacteroidales bacterium | reverse complement strand
TGCCATAATTTGTTCTTTTTGAAGAGTTTTCAAATCCCCATGAAGTACTTGTATTACAGTGGAACCATAGTTTTTTTCTTCTGTCTGTACCCATATTTAACCAGTAATTTATACTACCAGGTGTTTTAATCGAAGGGCCTCCTCTTAATAAATTGTTAGAGATATTGCTTCCATCAATATTTAAACCTCCTCCAAATGACCACTGATTATTGAATTGCATATAAGTATTAATATTTCCACCATAAAAATTATTGTTAAAACCAAAATCCCAACCACTCCATTGGTTAAAGTTTATATTAAAATTACGAAATATACTGAATGGTTCAGGTGATCTATAACCAGCCCAAAGTACCTGAAATATTGCATCTGAGCGGTAGAGAAACCCAATATCATTTGTTTCAAATTGAGGAGATCTCCATGTGATCCACCCCATCCACCTCCATTTATTATCTCCTCTTTTACCAACTTGAACAGTTCCTGCATGTCCGGTCATAGAAGTTTTTGTTGAATCAAAAGTCGTATAATTATTATCAGGCCGTTGAAAGTATCTTCTCGATGATTCTTGTTGCGAAATCATTGCTGTAGTATCTCCTTTGATATGGCTCATTGCATAATTTAATTTGAGATAATATTTTTTATTATTCCAATATTGCATAAAATCTATACCTCCTGTATAGGCATCTGAATTCAAATAATCTAAATGGCCGTCATTAATAAACCTGTTTGTTGAAGTTATCATTCCACCTATAATAGTATTATTGTCATTTAAATCTTTTTGCGCCCTGGCAACAAAGTAGTTTGTCATAGGTTCTACGGTTTCTTTACTTTTAACACCTTGTCTTGATACCTCAGCTTTTTCTTCAGCAGCTATGCTTTCAATAATTCCAATGGAAAGCCCGTTTTTAGTTTTTCCTGTTAACTTCAATGCACTAAGAATTGTAGTATTATCAGGAACTTTGGCATATTCATCATTGTCGCTATCAACATCAGGAGAATAATGCGGAGACCTCCCAATTCGCCTGGAATAAAATAAATTATCACGGGAAAAAGAATTTCCTCCTCCTGATATTTGAAAATTGGTGATATTTCTACCTTCGATAAAAAAAGGCCTTTTTTCTTGGAAATAAGTTTCGAAAGCAGTTAAATTAACCTCTGAAGGGTCTGCTTCAACTTGCCCAAAATCAGGATTTATTGTAAAATCTAAAGTAAAATCATTGGTAATTCCAATTTTACCGTTCAGTCCAATTCCGTAATTCAATTCGGTACCTTTTGAGAACGGATTGTCGGGGTCTTTTGTAAAAGACTCGGTTTTACCCAGAATATATGGAGATACTTCAATTTGACGTTTTGGTTTAATATTTTTAATGCCATGTAATTCTCCAAAATGACGAACCCATCCGGAAACATCTCTTGAAAAATATGACCAAATAGATCTTTCTTCATTTCTGAAAAAGCGTCGCGTAAGTTGAATCCCCCACACTTGATTTTCTTTATGATTGCTGAACCTTAATTGGGTAAAAGGTATTTTTATTTCGGCAATCCATCCCAGGCTATCAATACTTGTTTTAAGTTCCCAAATGGGGTCCCATGTTGAATCCCAATTGTCTCCATCGTTAGTAATCATTTCATCACCTTTTACACCGGAGACAGAGCTGGTAAAAGAAAAAGCTGTACGTTTATCAAAATAGCTGTCAATGTTAATTTCAACCCAATCTCCATCAAAACCATCGCGCCGGGACATTCTTTTTACAATTTTTTCAGGTTCTGTATCATACGCTCTTATTAAAATATAAAGATTGTTATCATCATAAAGAATCTTAAAGGCTGTTTCTTGTGAAGGTTTTTCACCGTCAACGGGAGTACGCTGTATAAAATCTCCCGACCATTCTACTATCTCCCAATTATTATCAATTAACCCATCAATCCTGGGAGCTTCGCTACTAATTTTTTTGGTATGGTAAATCCTTTTTTCAGTTGTGTTTTCCTGAGCAAATAAATTCTGAAATGCTGATAAAACAATGGTTACAAGAATTAATTTGTAAAATTTCATATTGATCTGGTTTAATGTACGTAATATACAATGACGCAAAAATTAATAAATTGTTGTATCATATTTGAAAGATACCCTATATACAGATGTCAAAACATGTGCCTAAAGGGTTAATGTATATATAGTAAGGTTGTTATGCGATTTTGTAAAAAGTTAAATTAAAAAAATAGTTCATTATTGAACAGTTAATGTGCGAAATTGAATCACACCCTTTTTCAACTTAGGCCAGTCCGGTAAAGTTTATCAACTACCCTTTTTCAGCTTTAGGCTGTCCGGCAAAGTTTATCAAGTACCCTTTTTCAGGTTTGGGACGGTTGATAAAGTTTATCAGGCACTTTTTTGAGCTTTAGGCTGTTCGGTAAAGTTAATCAAGTACCCTTTTTCAACTTTAGGCTGGTTGATAAAGTTTTATTATGGGTCTTTTTTGGATTTAGGCTGTTTGGTGAAGTTAATCGTGCACCCTTTTTCAACTTTAGGCTGTTCAATAAAGTTAATCCTGAGTTTTTTTCAGCTTTAGGCTGCCTGGTAAAGTTTATCACCCTAAATTTAAAGCTGTATGTTTAATAAAGTGGATCATGTTAAGGCAAGAACAAAAAAGAGCCGGAGATGATTAAGCCCGGCTCTTACAACATATGTTCAGGCTTGTTTATTCCACCTCGGGTTTTTCATTGTGAATTGCCCGTCGCGACCTTGAAGTAGTTGTGGCTTGCTTAATAATGCCTTCTATTTTACTATAGATATCGTCCCAGGCTGTATCCCCTTCGTTAAATAAGATGATAGAATTTAGGTAAACCGCCAACTTTTTGATGTTTTCGATCACGGGGAGCTGAGCCTCACGCTTTGCGGTTGACTCTTGTTTATTTTCGTGCCCTATTTTAATATTAAAAAGGTTTTCGAAACCCTCCTGCCCCTTCTTTTCTGCTTCGAACCAGCTTATTATATTACATGTTGTTAAGTCTTTCTGGTACTCGGGACGGTTTAGCTCAGAAATAATTGAGTTAATAGCCGAGCTTTGTTTTTGGTATCCGTAATTCTGAAGGCTCCAACCATGCCGGTGAAAAACTTTCTCAAGGCGCATGGCGGCTTCCATTTTGTCCGTATCGAACACCCATTGGGTCATTGCTTTAATCACATCACGGCCTCCCATATGAACATCGTCGCGCCAATCGTCTGCTTTTTTCAGTTCTATTGTGTATGGGTTCGAATGCTGCACATTGAGTACAGAAGTTAATTTTTGATTACTTTCTTCAATAGCAGTTTTTGCCTTAAGCAATATTTTGTCGGTGCTACCCATTTCGGTAATGGCCAAGACAATCTGTTTAGCCATCGAGTTAGTTTCTTCAGCATTAAAAATGCTGGAATAAAATTTGATCATTTTCATTGTTAAAAATTTAATAGATTAATAAAAAATTTTCCTCATGTAAGATATTCAGGAGAGCGAGATTAGTATAATAAAACGGGAGTACCTAACTCAAAATGTTAAAAAACCTTAAAGCATAAATGCTATATTGTTTTTAAGCCCTAAAAGGTCAATTTAATACTTTTTGCAAATAATTGATAAACTAAAGAAAACCAAAGACATACGCCACGTATGTCTTTTTTAGTTTCATAATGTACTTGAACTATTCTTGAACGAAGATAAGAACTATTTATTGAAAAATTTACAATTAAATACAAAATATTGTTTATATATTTGTAATAAATATTACAAATAATATAATCGTTCTTTTTTAAAAAATATTATAGCGTTTTGCTATAATTCTTGCCTTTCAAAACGACCAAATAGAAACCACGCAGGAATATAGAAAATGCTTACGTTACGGCGTGAGCATTACTTATTCTGCGTGGTGGGTGCTTGGTCGTACCTGAAAGGCTAATAAGTTAATGTCTCACGCTCTTTTTTTGCGTAGGGCAAAAAAAAATGATATGAAACATAGCTCTAATTTATTTATTCGATTAAAAGTTAAACCCAATTGTAAGTTAAGATTATGCATTAATTTGAAATTTTGGGTTATTATAATATTTTTCTGTATTGGTTTTAATTCAATAGGACAAACTCCTAATATACCTGAAATAAAAACACCGACACAAGCAACATTAAAGCCTAATGTTATTATTGGAACTCAAACCAAGAATACAGACCAAATATACGTTAATCCCAACTATACTAATTCTTTCGGTACAGATTATGCCAAAATAAATAATGCTGCGATAATGTAGGAAGTTGAAATGAACGAGGCAAGGTTAAGAAGTGAGCAACTTATTAATGAAGCTGCAAATGATTTTAATAGAAATAATTATGATCCAGCGCATTACAGAAAGGCGCTTTATGGAATAAAAAATATACTGGATGGTAAAGAAGAATTAAGCATAAAAAGGGCTGTGTATCTTGTAGAGAATGCATATTACGATGGCAAACTGAATTATGAAGAATTTAATAAACAAATACAAGAATTAGTTGAATTTGTCAAATTACAAGTTCTAAAAGAAGGATATCGTTTTGATAATCCTGTTGCAGTAAATTTGATGATACAAAGAGTAATGTCTCAACCTGTAGAAGTCAAATCCCATACATTGGAAAAAAACATCATTCACGAACCTTTTACATATGATCTTGATGATAATTGGGGAAAGAAAGATTACTCAAAAATGTTTGTGAGTAAATTACTAAGAACAAAATCAGGACAATGTCATTCTTTACCTTTATTATATTTGATTATAGCAGAAGAATTAGGTATAGAGGCTAATCTCGCACTAGCTCCCAATCACTCATATATCAAATTTAAAGATGCAAAGGGAAAACTTTTTAATTATGAAACTACTAATGGACATCTTGTTTCAGACATTTTTGTTATGAGTTCGGGATATATAAAAGCAGAAGCTCTTAATAGTGGTATCTATATGGATACTTTATCAAAAAAACAAGCAATTGCAAGATGTTTAGTTGATTTAGGAAATGGTTACGAAAATAGATTTAAGAAAGGAGTAATTGACGGTAGTTTTCTATTAGAGTGTGCAGCAGTTTCTTTTGAGCATGACCCTAATAATAATATAGGGGCATTAATGACTGTTAATAATGTATATTTAAACTTAGTTAAAAGTCTTGCTATTAAATATAGACTACCAAATCCAGAAGATCTCTTTCAGATTGATAAAGATGCAAAAGAATTTTGGGATTTATACCTTAAAGCTGATAGCGAGTTAAATCGTATAGGTTGTGAACAAATTCCCGATGAAGTTTATGAAGTATGGAGAAAATCGGCAGAAGAAGAAAAATATAAACGAGAAAATGAAAAATATCAAAAACAAATATTAAAAACCATAAATTAATCTATGAAGAAGATAGGATTATTAATACTTGCATTTATTAGCATTTTAACAGTTGTTGCACAAACAGGTACTGTTAAAGTTGATTCACTAAAGCAGATTTATTATGATGCTTTTATAGAATTAGATAGTATGCTGAATGAAAAGAAAGAATTAGATTTTAAAAGAGCTGTATATATTA
>DAOVYZ010000029.1 GCA_030635365.1 Bacteroidales bacterium | reverse complement strand
CTAATTTCAGCCCTATTTTCCTTTTTACTTCGTTAAAATTATTAACCGTAACTACGGCTATGCTTGCAAATTTTGCCTTGTAAAAAGAAAAATATTATCCGAAATTTCAGTTCGCTAACTTAACAATCTTCACACTAGATAAAAAAGGTTTCCAACAAATTAACAAGATATAATAATCATTATAATTGTTAAAATATTTAAAGTCGTAAAGTAGAATTAGTTAAAAAAGATAGACTTTATATAATAAATAATTTCCTATAAGCGTTCTTCTGATAAATAATAAATATTTATTCAGGCTTATGGGAAAAACTTCTACACTGTTTTATCTTTATAGTAATTTTGAAGAGGTTATAATATCTGAAAATTTAGATGAATATGATTTGTCTGAATTTGAAAATGTCTTCGAATTACTAGAAAGAAGTACAAAAAAGGTCCCTGATAATAATGTGGATAATATAATTCAATTTGCAAAAAGTTATTCATAAAAGTCAGAGAAAATAGGCAAAGGAAGAGATGATGTTTTATATCATCTCTTTTTTTTGTCTAATAATTTGACTTGTATTTAAAAAAATGCTATTATTGTGATATCAAAATGATATCATAATAATAATAAAATTTAAAACGGTGGATTATGAAAAATGAAAAAGTATTCTCGGCAGCATCAGGTTTTTTGATGTTATTTTTGGAATTAATAATGGTAGGAGTGGGTATTGCAGGTTTAATAGTATTACATAATTTTTGGTTTCTTGCTTTACTGATAATGGGTATTTTTATGCTAATTGGTTTGGTAGTAGTAAATCCAAATGAATCTGTAGTATTGGTTCTTTTTGGTGCATACAAGGGTTCAATTAAAGAAAATGGTTTTTTTTGGGCGAATCCGTTTTTTTCAAAGAAGAAAATATCATTACGTGCCCGGAATTTTGATAGCGAACCGAGTAAAGTGAATGATAAAGTTGGTAATCCGATAAAGATTGGAGTTGTTTTGGTATGGAAAGTTGAAGATACATATAAGGCTTCTTTTGAAGTAGATGAGTATGAACATTTTGTTGTTGTTCAGAGTGAAGCAGCATTACGAAAACTTGCCGGAAAATATCCATACGATAATTTTGAGGACGAAGAAGCTGAAATAACTTTAAGGTCAGGAGTTGAGGAAGTTAATCACGAATTGGAAAAGGAGATTGTTGAACGATTGGAGATAGCCGGCATACATGTTATTGAAGCGCGTATAAATTATATTGCCTATGCAGAAGAGATTGCCAGTGCAATGTTAAGACGTCAACAGGCTACAGCTGTTGTTGCTGCACGGCATAAAATTGTTGAAGGTGCTGTAAGCATGGTAGAAATTGCTTTAGATCAATTATCAGGAAAAGAAATTATTGAAATGGACCAGGACAGTAAAGCTGCTATGGTTAGTAATTTAATGGTTGTTCTTTGTTCTGATGAATCTGCAAGGCCTGTAGTAAACACTGGAACTTTAAATCATTAAATATATGCCTAAAAAGAAATCTTTTGTACTTAGACTTAGTGAGGATAAAATGAAAGTGCTTGAAAAATGGGCAGCCGATGAATTTCGGAGTACCAATGGGCAAATAGAATGGATTATTACTAAGGCATTAAAAGATTCAAAAAGATTTTAAAAAACAGACTCGTCAAATACTGGTGAAGATTAATATACCAAAACAATGGAAAAAGAAAAATCATCTGTAGATATTTTAAGGGATTTAGCAAAGCGGGAAGATTGGGAATTTAATATTAAGGAAAGAACTAATAGCACTCGATTTGGAAGTAGTGAACGAAATGTTGTTATACGGAATTATCAAATTAAAGATTCTTATTTCATTTCTGTCCAATCTGCTACTTTTGATAAGTACAGAGTATATAGTGGTATATTTTTCCCTGTTTCAGGATACGATAATTATAAATTATTGATTCGAAAACGGGATCAGCTTGATAAGTTTAGCTTTCGTAAAAATAAACTAAGACTTAAGATAGGCAATAGCAGCTTCGATTCAAAAATTTATGTCGAAACCAATAACGATATAGAAACACATAAGCTGTTGAGTAGCTCAAAAGTTCAATTAGAAATTATTGAATATCTAAGTTCAGACAATCTTTTATTTATTGGGTTTAATGAAATTAACCCGCAATTTGGTAAAGATATGAAAGGCAAAAAGTTTTTATCTGTATTCATGTCATTGACATGGATGCTCGATAAAAAGATGATTGATTCAGCATTTAAACTAGGCGAATTATTAAATAGTAAGTTTAATCAAAACAAATAATTATGTATAAAAATTATAAATATACTTGTCCTAAATGTAATAGCAGACAGTATGAAATAGGAGAAATTAGAACAACTGGTAGTTTCATGATGAAATTGCTTAATATTCAAAATGTAAAATTTACAACAGTTACTTGTTCTAAATGTCAGTATACAGAACTTTACAAAACAGATAGTAATAAGTTTGGAAACGTAGTTGACTTCTTTACCAATTAAGTTTTATAAATTATGTATAACTGTATAAGTGTTGGTGTAATTCTTTCTTGTTTGTTAATCTGTAATATAATTAGAGAACAAACAAACAGAAACTACTATTCAAAATATGAAAATATAGGGCATATTGAAAAAATAGATCGTAAGTTTATTAAGGATGAATTATATTGGGTTTAAATGTATGTTTTTGTTAGTTGTTTTTTGAATTAGGGGGGTGGATTACCCTCCTAATCATTTATAAGGTTTATTGTATGGCATGCAACTACGCCGGCAGTTTCTGTTCTTAATCGGCTATTACCTAAACTAATTTCTGTATAATTGTTTTGTATAGCGAGTGTAATTTCTTCAGGGCTAAAATCACCCTCGGGGCCAATTAATATAGTTGTGTTTTGCCCTTTCTTATAGCTGTTTTTTAAATGTAATTTATTACTTTTTTCACAGTGAGCAATGTATTTTACAGAATCAGAATTCTGAGTAACAAAATTTTTATATTTTGTTAATTTATTTATTTTAGGTTTATATGCTTTTATCGATTGTTTAATTGCCGATATAATAATCTTTTCCAGCCTTTCGGGTTTTATGGTTTTTCTTTCGGATCGTTCACATATTATAGGAGTTATTTCGTCGATACCAATCTCCGTAGCTTTCTCAAGAAACCATTCAAAGCGGTCAATACTTTTTGTAGGGGCTATGGCTATATGCAGATAGTGATTCCTTTTACCATAATGTTGCATTGTTTCAATAATCTCAATGCTGCATTTCTTAGGATTAGGATCAATGATTTTTGCTGTGTAAAAACCACCCTTACCATCTATCAATTGAATTGTATCATTAATATTTAATCTTAAAACCCGAATACAATGTTTTGATTCGATTTCATTAAGAATATATAATTTATCAGTTATGTCGGATGTATAAAATAAATGCATGTATCTTTTGTTTATTTTTATACAAAAATAAAGAAGTTAAATAATAATGAAAATCGAATTCTTAATTTTGAATAAAGAAGTGAAAAAAGATTAGTAAATATTTAATTTAACCTATCATTCTAATAGATATAATGATTTTATAGCAATAGTATGAAAAGAATAGGATTATTATCTGATACTCATGGTTACCTGGATGAAAAGATAATTATTTTCTTTAAGGATTGTGATGAAATATGGCATGCAGGGGATATGGGTAATATCGAAATAGCGGATAAAATATCAGAAATTAAAACTTTGAGGGGAGTTTACGGAAATATCGATGGGCAAGAGGTTCGAATTACATATCCTAAAATACAGTCATTTATTTGCGAAGGGGTAAATGTTTTAATGACTCATATTGGCGGATATCCGGGGAGATATGAAAAAGAAATTAAAGAGTTAATTCTAAAACTAAAACCAAACCTTTTTATATCCGGTCATTCACATATCTTAAAGGTAATGTACGATAAAAAAAATGAATTATTGCATATAAATCCAGGTGCAGCTGGGAATTCAGGTTTACATAAATTTCAAACAGCTATACGATTTATAATTGATGGTAAAGAAATTAAGGATTTGGAGGTTTTTGAGAAAAGCAGAAATTGACTCTATTCTAAGAAATTAAATTTGATAAGATATATTCTTCTCACAATTAGTAATAAATTCTGATGTTTCTTAAGACCTAGTTAGTAATAGATAGTTGATCTGAAGATTATAAAATCATTTGGCTATAGTTAATTTTAACGTGTTACTCTTTGGGTGTTTCTTAGTGTTCTTGCCTGCTGCCAGCAGGTTAGTGGCCTTGTGGCTATATTTTTTATGCCACGAAGTCTCAAAGTCACAAAAAATCACACTTGCTTGCAGACCGGCAAGAACACACATGCCAACGCTCATTTAAACTGTAGCCAATCATTTATTTAATTCAATCTTATCAAAATTATTTTCTTCAGAGGTTTCCTCTTTTTCTTCTTCCTTCACAGGAGGTTCTTCTTCCTTTAGTTCTGGATTTTGCTCTTTTTCGTTTTCCTGATCCCATTGTTCTAATTCTTTTTGCTCTTGCTCAAGCCTTTTTTGTTCTTCTTCCATAGCAGCTTCTTCCTCTTCCAATATTCTTACACTTCTTAGGAATTGTGCTTTATTTTGTACTGTTGCAATAATATATCTATAGGGTGTTTGTCCTCTGCCTGTTTTTAATTTTCTCGCTTTTTTCTTAATGTTTTGTATTGCAGTAACAAAATCTTCATTATTTGAGAGAGTTTGCATTACACCGCGCGAGTATGTAAAATAATAATAGTTATTATTAGGTAATTCTATGTATAATTTCATTAAATCGCCACTTCTTCTTTTTAGTATATGAAGATACCCATCAACATATTTATTGATCGGTTTATTATTTATTGTAGCAATACCAATCTTTCCATAATTTATATATGAGCCTTTTGATGTATTCCATTTTAGTTTAACATTACCGAGTACAATGGTGTGTTTTGTAGATTCTGGTATTTCTGCTTCATCAGCGAAAAGCATTATTTGATCTTTATATTCTTTATAATTATTTCTGCCCACTAACTCTGTCATATTTTTTTCAAAGAATCCTGAGGTGATACTCATTGCATCCAGATTTCTAATTGATCGCAGGTCACTTACAAGAGTGTCCAGTGCGGCTTCCGAAAAGAAGAAATCCAATGGAAGAATAAGTTCCACTTTTATTTCATTTTTATCCAGTAGATGATTTGCCGACCCTGCTGGTGCTAATTTTACCTGACCGAGATCAATACCTAAATTAACTTTTCCTTCACTGTGTTGTAAACAAAAATCTGTCTGGAGGCTAACTAAATTCCCTGTTGTATCCGGTTTGTCAAGTTTTGATTTTTCAGCTACTAAGTATTTTTTGGCATTTTTATTATAATGTAGATAACCTGTGGCATTAACCAGGGCAATATCGTTGGGGTCTCTTCTTCTATCAATAAATCTTGAATAAATATGTGATGAATCTTTTGTTATAAATGATGCTGCAAATAAACCACGCCCGTTAATACTTTTTGTAGTACTAGTAATTGGAATATATATACTATCAGGGTTAATCTTACTTTCAAAATATGCATAATGGGTTTCTTTTCTGGGGCATGCATGTTCTAATTTCACACCTCCTTTAAAAGTTAGATATTTTTGTTGTGCATATAAAATAGCGTCACCTCGATAATGAAAAGCCGGACTTAAAGTGAAACTATCTTCAATTGCTATTCTTCCTTTTGCAATTGTTTGTATAGTACTGTCTACAAAAATATTGGTGAAATGTATATTTTGAATTTCTTCATTTTCATCAACGTAATTATAATCTCCTGTACCCAAATATTTATAGCGTCCCTTAATATTTACTTTGGCATTGAATATTTTATGGTATTTATTACTATAATTAGCAATAATTTCAGAATTTCTTAAAGTTTTAAATTCTGCTGTTTGCCCAATAGTAACATTGTTCTCATCCGGAAATATGATTGCATCGGCAACTTTTATATATTCAACTTCAGTAGCATGAATAGTACTATCCTTTAAACTATATACCGCTTTTGTTGAGGCAAACCTTAAGGAGTCCTGGCTTCTGTGTATCGACATATAAAGAGCCCCGGGCAAATTATCATCTTTTAAATCGGCAAGTTCTTTTACTTCAGGAGAAGCAGTTGTATCAATCTGTGGACTGGATTCAATTATAATTTCATCGTTCTCAATATCCCAATTGAAATTATCAAGATAACTTAAATATAAATTTTTAGGAAATTTCGCAATTGTAAATGATTCATTTGATCTAAACTCGCCAACTTGTGAGGTAAAATCAACTTTACCTTGTAGGTTTTCTGTTATGAAATTAAAGTCAGTTTTGTTGATTGATTTCAGACTAAAACTTGTTGTATCAGAAGAGAAAGCATTTGCTTCGAAATTGAATAATTTTGAACGCAATTCAGCCTTTTCTAGATTCATAATACCATTTCCTGTCAGGCCTATTGGTTGTATGTTAAGTGACCCGGAAAATAATGAGTTGTTGCCATACATATTGAATGGCTCATTGGTTTGTTCAGCCAACATCACATCTTCATAAGGATACCATTTAATATTAACTTCTGTCGAGTTTAGTTCGGGGAATTCTATTCCCGTTGTTCTTTGTGCCAGAGTAAATGTGTTGGCATGAATATTAGTAGAATCAGGAAAGAATATTATACTATCAGTTTGTGCTTTTGAGGTAAGATATTCCAAAGTCCCAGAGCCTTTTAATCCTTTGTTACTTAGGTCAATTATATTATAATATGTGCCTTTACCTTCATATAATGGAAATCCCTCATCAGGAGTATTTCTTCTAAATCCCAATGAGTAATCAGGGCGCATATATATTGCATCTTCAAATGGAGGGAAAATATTTGAGGAATAAAATTTGCCATCAAAATATAATGCATCTGCGTTAAAATTATCTAAACTATCTATTGTAAAAGGGTCAAGTTCAAAATAAAAGCTATCTCGTTTATAAACACCATTAAATATACTAGGGGCATCATAATAAACATATGAGTTTTCGTTACTATTAAATATAGGATATTGAGGAAAGTCTTTGAGTCCCGACTTATTATCTTTATTGTCGATTAGTAGCTCACCTGTAATAATTTCAACTGTATTTTTTATATGTGCTAAAACCGGATTGTTATACATGTCACGTTCTTCTGTTGGAACCTTAATTCTTAATGAGTCTATGTTATGTAAGTTTATTTTGAATGTGTCGTAATCAAAATCAAATTCTTGCCCATAGAATGTAAATAATCCTGCTTCAATAATACCTCCAAAATTAAAATTTCGGTTCTTTTTCATTACGATTTGTTCATGTTTTGGATATATGGTTACATTTTGTGAATCGGAAAGAAAAATTCTCGGAACACCATTAATCTCAAGGTCAAAAGTATTCAAATTAAATACCCCATTATGGTTAAGGTCTTTTGCTTCAGAATTAAATTTAATTACATCATAATCAATTTTACCAAAACGTGCATCAATAAAATCATACAATTTTTTCTTAATAGTAGCTACATCTTTGTCTGCATCATAAAATATAAAACCATCAATACTTAAAAACATAAGCATTTGCTTAATCTGGTAATCATCATATCTGAGAAATCTTGCCAGGTCTTCACCATGGAAACTTTCTGAATTGATTCTTTTAGAATAATTTCTTAACACTAAGAGTGGATGAAACTCATCGCGTATCATTACCCTTTCAAATTCAATTAAATTGTAAAAATTAGATGAAGTATATGTAGCATTGCCTATTGCAGCACTACGCCGTTTTGTGAAATATATATTTTTATCATCAATCTGCCATAAAAGACGGTCTATATTCATTGAGATACTATGATATGAATCAAAATATGGGCTTTTTGATACTATTCTTTCTGACGGCATTAAGGAAACTTCTCTTTTTTTGGGAATATATGTAAATAATATGCCGGGATGAAATATAGAATCTTTTTTTAAATGTATAGTTATTTGTGCATTGTTAGATACTACTCGATTCTTTTTAAACATATAAACTTCAGCCATCGCTGACAGTATTGTTGTATCATTTTTTTCAATGTACAAAAAGGCTTCATTTTCTTGATCCCCGGAACCCAAAAGATTTGATCCCTTCATTGAAAATCCACCATCATAATTAATATTATCATATATGTTTTTTATCTTAAATCGTTTTTGGTAAGAGTTAAATTCAGGGTATATAGCTTTATCTGGGGTCATTACATGTACAACCTGGTCAGATAATCTGCCAAGTATTGCTTCCGAAAAATAATGTTTATTAATAAAAGTAACAGAGTCGGCTTTATAACCTGATTTTGAAAAATTGATTTTGTAATTATTTAGTTCTGCTTTTACGCTATCAATATTGTATCCTGCTCTTTCCCATGTTACATAACCGTTTTTACCTGTCCATAGACTAGTAAGTGGATTAAATACACCTTTTGTATTAAATATATTGATCGAATCATTTTTAATTTTACAAGTTAAGTCCGTATTATCAAATCTAATTCTTAAAGATTCGTCAACAATAAATTCATATTTATCGGAACTAACATACCAGTTTGTAGAATATGTACTAAAAATGAGGTTTTCTTCAATGAGTGATTTAGTGTTATCAAAATATTGAGTTAATAATCTTAATGGGTACTCTTGTGTTTCAAAAATATACTGAATCCCTTTTTCCCAGCTATCATAATGTTGCATTGCATTTTCGGACCTGTGAAAAGTCATAACAATATCAAAATATCTGGTAAAATGGGGATCTCGGCTGGCTTTATTTTGTAGCATTAGATTACATATATCAATAAACCTATCTTTTATTTCAGTTGAAAAATAAATTGAATTCCATTTTTCAACAAAAGATTTCAAGCTATCTCCTTTTTCTTCTGCGATATTTTTTTCAACAAATTCTTCAAATTGTTCTATAAAAATGGAATCTTTTTGAAATTCTTTGAGATCTTGAGAAAAAGAAAAATTACTAATAAAAATTAAATTAAAAAGAATAAAAATTTTGAGTAAAGATTTTTTCATAGTAATTTACTTTAAATCAAACAATTTCTTTTCAAACCTTGCTGCAATCCAGCTATTTTTCTCATAATAACTTATGAACTCTAAATTATTATCGAAAGTTTCATTTCTTATCATATCAAGGTCTTTGTCATATATCCCACTAAGAATCAATATTCCCTCAGGTGTTAGCACTTTTGAGTAATGCTTAATATCATCCATTAATATATTCCTATTGATGTTTGCAATAATAATTTCAAACTTTTGTTTAGTAAGTATACTCGCATTACCCTTTAGTACATTGATATTTTTGCAGTTATTTTTTTCTATATTTTCTAAAGTATTTGTATAAGCCCATTGGTCAATATCAATAGCTGTAACTTCTTTCGCTCCTTTTAGTGAAGATAAAATGGCTAATACACCAGTGCCACAACCCATATCTAAAACAGTTTTATTATTTAAGTCTGTTTCAAGTAATATTTTTAACATGAGATAGGTAGTTTCATGGTGTCCGGTTCCAAAAGACATTTTTGGTTCAATAATAATTTCATATTTTAACTTTGGAGTGCCATCATGAAATGGTGATCTAATTCTACACTGGCCTTCCAAAATAATGGCGTCACACCCCTTTTCCCATACTTCATTCCAATTTTGTGATTTAATAACTTCCCAATCATATTGGATATTGATATTTGGTATATTATTTATTTGTAGTTGTTTTACTTTGTTAATATCAAAGAATTTTTCGAGTATATATGCGTTAACTCCATGATCAGTTTCATCATAACTTTCAAAACCTACTTCGTTTAATTCTGCAATCAATATATCTGATAGTTCTTGATTGCTTTCAGGAAGAATTTTACAACGTAACTCAATGTAATCCATTAATTTTTAATTAAAAAGAATTCGCAATATTAATAAAGTCATCAGCATTAAGAGATGCTCCGCCGATTAATCCTCCGTCAACATCTGATTTGTGAAAAATGTCTTTTGCAGTTGATGGTTTGCAACTGCCACCGTATAAGATTGATAGATTGTTTGCTATTTCGTGCCCGTAAGAATTTTGAATTGCTTCGCGAATGAAATGATGCATCTCTTGCGCTTGTTTGGGTGTTGCAGTTTTGCCGGTACCAATTGCCCATACAGGCTCGTATGCAATTATGATATTGCTAACCTGTTTAGGCGTAATTTCATAAAACATTCCTTTTATTTGCTTTGCTACAACACTAAAATGTTCATTATTTTCACGTTCAGGTAATACCTCACCGCAGCAAACTATTGGGTTTATACTATATTTAAGTGCAAGTTTTATTTTTTCGTTAACTATTTCATCAGTTTCTCCGTAGTATGCTCTACGCTCTGAATGTCCCAAAATAACATATTTAACTCCTATTGAGTTAAGCATTTTTGCCGATATTTCTCCTGTAAAGGCTCCTTCCTCATTATTAGTACAATTTTGGGCGGCTAGTCCAATATTTGTTTTTTCTAAAATTTTTGAAGCTTCATGACTATAAGTGAATGGCGGTGCAATTACGAGTTGAACATCCGAAAGGCTTTCTGATCCCTGGATTATATCATTTATAAGTTTAATTCCTTCGGGAAAAGTTAAGTTCATTTTCCAATTTCCTGCAACAATTTTTTTTCTCATTGGTAAAGTTTTTTAGGAATTTTACATGTATTTATCAAAAATAATAAATTATGGCTTTATTCGGTTCCATATTTTAAAAAATATAAGGATATTGTTATTGAATTCTGATTCTTGGATCCAGAAAACCATATAATAAATCAACCATCGTATTAATAATGATAAAAATAACAGAAATAGTAAGAACGCAGCCCATTACAACAGGAAGGTCATATTTATTTAACGAATCAACTATTATATAACCAAGCCCTTTCCAACCAAAAATATATTCAATAAATACAACTCCTGCCATTAATGAGGCAAACCAACCTGAAATAGCAGTGATGACAGGATTTAAGGAATTTTTTAAAGCATGCCTCCAGATAACTTGGTTAAATGCTAAGCCTTTGGCTTTGGCAGTTCTTATATAATCTTGAGATAATACATCAAGCAAAGAATTTCTGGAAAGTTGTATTACAATAGCTAATGGCCTTATTCCAAGAGTTAAGGCAGGCAGAATAAGGTTTTTTAATTGTAAATGAATACCATTCCCCAGATCATCAATTTCGTATATATTACCGGTTAAGTTGAGGCCAGTTATATCTGCCAGTACAAATGCAAAGATCCATCCAATTAAAATTGCAGCAAAAAATGAAGGGAGTGACATTCCAAAGGATGAAAATAGGAGAGATGCCCTATCAAAAAAACTATCCTTCTTGATTGCAGCAATTACTCCTAAAAATATTCCTAATAAAGTAGCAAATAGTATTGATACACTTGCTAATATAAATGTATTAGGTAGAGTTTCTCTAATAATTTTTGAGACCAATCTCTTACTCTGATAAGACCTTTGTAAATAAGGAGGCTTTAGAACTACAGAATACTTAGATATACTTAGTAATTTAACAAATTGATATATATTTTTATCCAAATAAAAAAAACTCTTCTCTTCTTTAACATTATGTATTGAGACCGGAGAAAGGTCATTCAAGTATTTACAATACTGAATTCCTTTCGACTTATCCAAACCTAGTTCTTGTCTTATAGATTCAATTGTTGAAATATCATATCTCTGTCCAAGCATCATTTGGGCAGAATCTCCGGGAAGAATATTAAACAGGAAAAATATAATTGTTGCTACTCCCCATAAAATGAGAATAGCATATATCAATTTTTTGATTAGAAAATTTAACACAAATTTTGTTTGTTAAAGTTTTTCTGCCAGCACTTCTTCCTCTTCTTTGTTTTTTATAATCTTATATAATTTGTTTTCTATAAATTTATTCTTCAATTTTTCCGGACTTGGCGTATTATTGTGGTGCCATTTGGCCAAAATTGTTCCTTTCTTTAATAATAAAATTCCCGGGTTTGACCTGATGATAGTTTTTAATGTTATTTCGTCTGTGTTATAAAAATTGCAAGGAATTTTAGTTTTTTCTTTGAATTCATTTATAACGGGCTCTCCGGATGATGTGAGGCATATGAAATTACATACTCCTGATTCTTTTGTATATTCAAATAGTTCAATAATAGGTTTAATATTTTTAGTATTTGTTTTATTTAAATCATAGGCAATAAGCAGTACAGTAAACTTATTGTCGTTTAATACTATCTCGGCAATATCATTTCCCATTATAGTTTGAATAGTGAAGTCGTGAATAGGGGGGGGTACATATCCTTCAGAAATCAAGATGTTTTCTGTAGAAACCCATTTCCAGGTGGAGTCGGGGAGGTTTTCTAATGTAAATTTTTCTTGTTTCCCGTTTTTCTGATATACTAATATCGTTTCATATTTAGCTTTAGGAGCATTATCAGGAATAATCATTTTTTCAGGAATATATGTTCCTACGCTATATGGCCTGAAATCGATAATTGGGAGATTACGATAACAATAAATTGAAAGGAAAATGCTAAAGAGTAATGGCAGAGAAACAAATGCCCATTGTTTTTTATTCGTCCATTCAATTTCATAATTATTTCTATTATAAAAAAGCAGTGCTGTAAATACCATAAGAATCACATTCTTTCCAAATGTTTGCCAGTTGGTCATTATTATTGCATCTCCAAAGCATCCACAATCAGTTACAGGGTTGTATATTGCTAAAATAAAAGTAAGTATGGTAAAGAAAACCATAAAAAGGGATAGTGCCCAAATGGTAATTTTTTTCTTTGTAGAAAATAATAGAGAAAAACCAATGCCAAATTCTAAAGCACTTAGCAGAATTGCTAATGGTAATGCCAAGAATGACAAGAAATCCATACCAAAAGCTTCAAAATAATCGATAAATTTATACATAGACCCTAAAGGATCAATTGCTTTAACAAAGCCCGAAAAAATAAATACAATTCCTACTATGAATCTG
>DAOVYZ010000171.1 GCA_030635365.1 Bacteroidales bacterium | reverse complement strand
GTTTGTTTTTTGTAAGATTAATATATCAGTTATTTAAAATTTTCAAAACCATAAAGGCTTATGAGATAATAAAATATAGAGATTTTAAATTAGTTTTTTTAAATAATGACAGTTCGCCATTTTCATTTTTTAATTACATTTTTATCAGTAAAGATGATTATGGTTCGATCGGATCGAATGAATTATTGTTGCATGAGATTACCCATGCCAGGCAAAAGCATTCATTTGATGTTATTATTCTGGAATTATTACTTGTTCTTCAGTGGTTTAATCCTTTCATTTATCGGTACAGATTAGCATTTAAAGAAGTTCATGAATATTTGGCAGATAGGGGAGTTTTAATGATAAACAATGATAAAATTGCTTATCAGAAGCTAGTTCTTGACCAGATTGAAAAGAGCTTTAGTGTTAGCCTTGCCAGCCAATTTAATTATTCATTAACTAAAAACAGAATAAAAATGATGACAAGAATAAGTTCAGGTAAATTTGTAAAATTTAAATATGTATTGGTTATTCCATTGATTGCAATATTATTAATGGCATTTTCAATTGACATCTCAATGGATAGAGTATTGAATAAGAATAAATCTTTTTCTCAATCTCAAACCAATTCTATTCCGTCAATATTTCCGGTAGAAAAATTGGAAGGGGTAAAAATATCTTCTGGTTTCGGAATGCGTATGCATCCAATAAAAAAAGAAAAGATGATGCATAACGCAATTGACATTAGAGCACCCAAAGGTACTTCTGTTTACGCTACAGCCAATGGAGTGGTTCGTAAGGTAGAGCAGAATTACGAAAAAGGGAAGGGGTATGGCAAGTATATTATAATTGATCATGAAGGAGGATATTCAACACTTTATTCGCAATTATCGGCTTATAATATTAAAGAAGGAGCTGAAGTGGGAAAAGGTGAAGTAATAGGGTCTGTAGGCAGTACCGGCTTATCAACAGGCCCGCATTTACATTATGAGGTGATGAAGGATGGAGAAAATCTAGATCCTGAAAATTATTTTTAAACTCACTTTTATACTTAACATTATTACTAATTCCAATCTTGACAACTAATCAGGATTGGAATTTTTTGAGTGTAACAAACTAAATTTTCATTCGTCTTAGTTTAAAATATAATTATAAAAGATGATTGTTATGAAAAAAATAGTTACAATATTAGTGATTTTATTGTTTGCAATTTCCGGAGTATTTGCCCAAGAAACTTTAAGGGATGTTGTTAAAGATTATCAAAAAAGAAATAGTGAATTTACTCTAGTTATACCTTCTTTTTTATTAAAAATGGGATTAGCTCTTGGAGATATTAGTGATGAAAAAAGAGAAGTGATAAAACAGATTGATGATATGAAAATTGTTATATGTGAAAATGATTTTCATACAAGTGATTTCTCAATGCTTGAAGATGGAATAAAAGGTGGGAACTTTAAGGAACTTATAACTGTAAATAGTAGAGATGAAAAGGTTCGTATGGTATTAAACGAAAAATCTAAAAAGAGATCAGAATTATTAATGATTGTGGAAGAAGATAACGAGAATGTTATGATTTTGATAAATTTTCATGGAGAACCAGATTTTAGTAAGTTTCTTACTTTGGTTGATTAAAATTGTAAAGCAAAAAGAGAAGCCAGGTTTGAATTCAGAAGATTTCAAACTATTTTCTGAAAACGAAGCAAAAAAGGTTTGGAATTTTTATAAGGAACCAAGTTATTCGAGAAATTTATTTTGGAAAGGGAAAATATAATGCCCATATTATTATGGAATGCGACTCAAAAGAAAAAGCCTACGAGATTTTAGAACAATTGCCCTTAGTTAAAAATGGATTAACTTATTTTGAATTGACTGTACTTGAGCCTTATACGGGATTTGACAGGCTTTTTAAATTATAATAACTAGTAGTGGTTATTTCTACTTTATTTGTGTTTTATCAAGCTATTACCTGAGTATAATCGATCTTTTAGAAATATTTACAATTTGAAGCCAACTAATAAAATGTCATCAATTTGTTCATAACCTTCAATCCAATTATTAAGTGTATTTTCAATTTGTTTTAATTGCTTATTTGTTTCGAGAGCAGCATATGAGGTTAATAATTCTTTGAATTGTTTATATCTGAACTTTTTTCCTCTCGGACCACCAAACTGATCAGCATAACCATCGGAAAACATATAGAGGTTATCATCAGTCCCTAAGGTTGTTTCAATAGAATTAAAAGGAGTCCTGTGATTAATATAAATTCCAATTGGCATTCTGTCGGCTTTAAAAACTTCCAACTCTTGATTCTCCCTTACAATATATATAGGGTTGTTTGCACCGGCATATTCCAGCTTTCGGGTTTTAGGGTCAAAAATACATAAGGAAACGTCCATTCCGTTACTGGCTTCTCCAATATCACCTCTTTGTTGTAATAACTTAATTACTCGTTTTCTTAATTCATCTAAAATACTTCCGGGATTACTAAAAGGCACATTATTAATAATTTCATTTAAGAAAGCACTACCAACCATTGTCATTAAGGCTCCTGAAGTTCCATGCCCGGTGCAATCGCCAACTACAAAAAAATATCTTTCATCTTTTTTTGAAACCCAATAAAAATCACCACTTACAATATTTTTGGGTCGATTTATAACAAAATATGACTTACACAATTCATTAAGTGTTTCTTTTCGAGGACTGATAGCATTTTGAATATGGCTGGCATAATTCATATCCTCCAGAAGTTCATTTTGTTGCATTGAGATTATTTTGTTTTGTTGGTCAACTTCATCTTTTTGCATTTGTAATACAGCATGTTGGTCTTTTAATTCCATTGCCTTGTGGGCTAATTTAATGTTAAAATTTAACCTTAGTAATAACTCAAACTCTGTAAAAGGTTTAATAATGAAATCGTCGGCTCCTGCTAAAAATGCTGCCTTTAAGGTACTGGAGGTCGACATTACTACAATTGGGATGTCAAGTAATTGATTATTTGATTTGATCTTATTAGTAGCTTTAATTCCATCCATTACAGGCATTTCAATGTCCATTAAAATAATATCTGGTTGTTCTTTGTAAGCCATTTTACATCCTTCAACTCCATTTTCTGCCGTAATTATAATGTATTCGAATTTTGGGTCGTTAGCTAGCATACTAACAATAGCTTCCCTTATTGTTTGAGAATCATCTGTAATTAATATTTTAATTTTAGATTTCATAAAAAATGGGAAACTTTGTTTATATATTTTATTACTAATTTCCTAAAAATTTAATTAAAATTCCACATTTCGCTGTTATTTTATTATAAATATATTAAGGCAACCTAAACTAAAATTAATACAAAGAGGTTTAATAAACCAAATTTTTTATTGAAAAAAATCACTGTGCTTTCGATATAGGGTAGGGCTTTTATGAATTTATTAACAAAACACAATATAGCATATACGCCATAAGTAAGAGCTGGTGGGAAAACAAAAAATTAAGGTTTTTTGAAACATTGTTAATAAAAATCCTGGTGAATTATGACTATATAGAAAATGCAACAGGCAATTTGGATTTAAAATAAATAGAGTTAATTTTAGGGTTGATTTTTAAAACATATAAATAATAGATAAATACTAATGTATTTATATTTCCAAAGTATAGTATCAAAATTACTCCAAAGGTATGGCTTAGTGAGGTATTGGCAAGAATACAAAAGGTGCTTCCATAAGGAAAATAGCAGGACAAAATGTATAAAATGTACTGCTAATGACAAGTTGTGCCGCATGCAAAACGAGCACCATGCAAAATTGAAACATTTTATAAGATGAAAATTAAAAACTTACTATTCGGATTGATTATCACTTTTTCAATTCTAGCTTTCTCCCAGAGTAATTCTTCTGAAAAGAAAGAGTTTGTTTATAAAAAAGTAGACGGACATGAAATAAAAGCAAATATCTTTTTACCCAAAAAAAACGAATTACATCCCGTTCTGATTTATTTTCATGGAGGCGGATTCATTTTCGGAAACAGAGACCAAGGATTAAATAACAATATTAAAGAAAAGTTGCTTGCTTCAAATTATGCAGTAGTTTCTGCTGATTACAGATTAGCTCCTGAAACTAAACTTCATGAGATATTAAAAGATGTGAGGGATAATATTAAATGGCTACGGGAAAATGGATTAAAAGAATTTAATATTGACACTAATAAGATTGCTGTAGCTGGTGGTTCAGCAGGCGGATACTTAGCTCTTTCGACTGGATTTAATAAAGATTATGCTCCAAATGCTATAGTAGCCATTTCAGCACCAACTGGATTTTCAACTGCAAATATCCAAATGGGTGATTTATCCATTTTAAATCAACCTGGACCATATGATATTGTAAAAGATTCAATTGTGTCATATGGTGATTATGATACTCGAATAAAACTATGGAGATTTCTCGGTAAAAACAGGTTAGCACTCTATGAAATTTTTGGTTTTGATCCATCAAAAGAACCTGAAAAATTGGATAAGTATACATTATCTAATAATATAAAATCGAATTATTCACCAACTTTGATTATTCATGCTAAAAATGACCATCTGGTTGATTTAGGACAAGTTGATGCATTTTATAGTTTTCTACAAGGTAAAAAAATAGAAACAGAATTATATCTGGTCGAGAATGGACATAGTTCAGCATTAATTAATCAAAATCCGCAAGCAATAAACAAGATTATTGAATTTCTTAATTTGCATATGAAATGATTGACTTAAAACTTAAAGAAATACGAGACTTTTGTAAATTAAACTCAACCCCTGAGATTATAAAGAAATACTCAAAATATTTTAAAGATGGTTTTGACGGTTATGGGATTGAGCAAGAACTGTTTGAAACCCAAAGAGATAAATGGATTGAGGAATGGAAAAGTGATATGACACTCAATAAATATTTAGAGTTGGGCGACAAATTAATGCAAACTGGGAAATTTGAAGAAAAATCATTTGCTATAAACTTCCTAAAATCACAGAGAAATAATTATAACCAAGAAACATTTAACAGGATTGGTAAGTGGTTCAATTACGGAATATCAAATTGGGCAACTACGGATGTTTTGTGTATGCTGGTATTGTCGAGCTTTTTTGTTGATAAGGTAATTTCATTCGAGCAATTAAAGTCATGGACAAATTCAGATTCAGAATGGAAGAGAAGAGCTGTTCCAGTAACATTGGTTGAGCTGATTAAAAAGGACTTAAAACCTAATGATGCCATAACCTTGATTGAACCTCTGATGCTTGATGATTCCGAATATGTTCAAAAGGGTATTGGAACTTTGTTACGCGGATTATGGAAAAAATACCCCGCTGAGATTGAGAATCTGCTCATTAAATGGAAAGATAAATGTGGCAGGTTGATAATTCAATATTCAACCGAGAAAATGGATAAGGAGTACAGGAAAAAATTCAGGAAAAACAAATAATGCACGACGGCACAACAATATGTATAATCCATAAGGGTTTCAGAGGTTTTAGAGGGTCATCACCCGCAACAACTTTGGTGCATCTTGATCAGTTGATAAGCCCGCAATCCCTTACGTATCATACACTAAACGTTATATGCAAGCTGAAAAGAACGAAAAAGTTCCCAAAAAACAATTAAGTTTATAACTTAAAAAATATTTATTTATGAAAACCATATCTACTCAGAAGTATTCAGTTCAATTAAGTTTCGAAGAAATTCGTTTACCCCCTTTTGAAGACATTTTAGTCTTAGGGAAAAAATGCCCTCAAGGGAAAATTGGGGTTTCTAAATCTTTTGAATTTTTAGTACCTAATGAATTTGATGTCGTTGAAATTGATAATGCCACTATCGAAGCTGTTTTTATTAATAAAAGGGTATTAAAAAAAATGGATAAAACTGTGATTATCAAAATCCTTACAGAAAAAATATTTCCCTTTGTCTCAGAATGCGAGATGTTAAAAGTTGATTTTAAATTAAAAATATTTTATGATTCAATAGAAGGGGATTTCTGATGAAAATAGAAAAACATATTTTAAATTCATACCCTACTGTTAATCCTTTTACAGCAACAATTTCGCTTGAAGAAAAAATCTTGGAAAAAGGATATGTGGTTATCATTGATGACAATAATAAATTTCAGGGTGTTTTGACAACTTGTGATTTAATCAAAAGACCTCACAAATTAGTTATTGATTGCTTAACAGAAAAAGAACATCTTTCTGCTGATGAATCAATAATATCGGGTCTTGACAAATTTAAAAGTAGTCAATGTTCTGCCCTGCCTGTATTCAAAGAAAATAAATTTATTGGAATAGTTGAGAGACAAAATGTTGTGGATGGATTAAGAATTAAAATCAATAGATTATATGACAAATCAATTATCTCACAAAAAGTAAAACAATCTTTTTTAAATAATCTTTCTCACGAAGTAAGGACCCCATTAAATGGACTACTAGGATTTATTGAATTAATATCGGAATTGAATCTAGAAGATAACAAAACGGAAAAGAAAGCACATTACAATATTATTAAAAAAAGTGCCGATAGACTCTTGCTTATTTTGAATGATTTAATCGATTTGGCACTTTTGAATTCTGGCGATGATCTTGCAGTTGAAATAGAAAAAATAAGTATTGAAAATATTTTCTCAGACTTACAAGAATATTTTGAAATGGCAATTTCAGTATCTAATAGAGATATATCTATTCATTACTTAAATCCTGATAGCTCATTCATATTCTGGTCAGACGAAAAAAAAATCAAACATATACTTTATCACCTTATAGACAATGCCATAAAATTTTCAGATAATAATAAAGTAATATTTGGCTATAAAATAGAGAATCAAAATATTGTATTTTTTGTAAAGAATAACTGCACTCAAATTTCCAAAGATAAAAAGGAGCAAATTTTTGAAACTTTCGAAAAACAGGATAATCACAATAATGAACTTATAGAAGGCCTTGGAATTGGCTTACCGTTAGTAAAAAGATTGTCTGAATTACTAAACGGGAAAATTGAATTGATTTCGGATGAAACCCAAACGACATTTTTTTGCACTTTTCCTTTAAAAAATACAAAACAGCTAGCATATAACACTTAAGCATCGTTTTCGGCGGTAGCCGAATATCCCGAAAAAGCGGGACAAGTTGTGCTTTATGTTGAACTAAACCTGTTTTTTTGAAGGTATACCTTATATATTGTGGAACCCCCGTTGGGCGTAGTTTAGCGATAGCGTAACTACGTCGTTCTATTTTAGGTAAGTTGTACTTACCATTCCCCGTTCGGCTTAGGCTGTGCCTGGGTGGTTAAAAAGTTGATTATATTAAAATATATATTCGTTCCATATAGAATATTGGAATATATTCCGTAGCTTTATTGGATAATATAATTAATTATAAATATGTTTATTCCTTTATTATAGG
>DAOVYZ010000111.1 GCA_030635365.1 Bacteroidales bacterium | reverse complement strand
GGGAAACTTGTGCCGAAATTACAAATTATATTGATGAAGAAGGTTTTGATGTAATGGTAATGGATTACGGCGAAGAGGGATGCGAAGAATGGGGAGAACTTATTAAAGGAAAAGTAACCTGGAAATGGAAAATGGATGAAAATGGTTATGTATATGAAGATATTTATGAAAACTACTCGGCCTGGGGTATGACAATTAATGGTTATTACAAAGGCGAAAGTCAGTGGACAGGAACCTGGAATGAAGATGATTTTGGAGACTCTACTTCTTTCTACAATTGGTTTAGCCAAGATTATGAAGAAATATCGGCCAACGAAGAAGATATGAAGATTACTTTAGATAATGGCGAAGTAATAACTTATATCTCTAATTTCAAATCTAAGTTTACTTTTAATTCTTATACAATGCTCGAAGGAAGCTTTAGCTATGAAAGTTCGTTAGGCGATACCTACACATGGGATATTATTGAGCCTGTAGTAAGCAATTTTGATTGTAAGTATTGGATTCCTGTTAGTGGAATTGAAGAAGGAACATACAACAAAGACACTTACAAAATTAATTATGGTGACGGTACTTGCGATAACAAATATACAATTACAGTAAATGGAGTAACAGAAGAAATAGAAGTTAATAATTAGAACCAGTTAATCGTAGATAGTGGTTAGTTGCTTAAATAAGCAATAGATTTTGGTTAATTAGCTGGGTCGCATTGATCCGGCTTTTTAATATTTTTTTGCCTTATTTTGTAAATAAATTTAATTTTTTACGTATAAGTTACGTATAATTAAATTATGTACAGAAATGAACTCATTAAAAATAGAATCTTCTAAAGTTACTCCTGAAATTAATTTTGATGTAGACAATAATACATTAAGTTTTCTAAAAGTATCAAAACCTGAAAATGCACGAGATTTTTATAAACCACTGTATGATTTTATTGATCAGTTTGAAGAGGATAAGGTGAAATCTAAACAAGTTGAGAAGTTATCAATTGATTTTAAATTTATCTATTTTAACACTGCAACGGTTAAAATTATTTATGAGTTATTGGGGAAATTTAAAAAAATACATGAACAAGGAGTTGAATTAAATATTAATTGGTATTATGATCCTGAAGATGAAGATATGCTTGAAGAAGGTGAAATGATATCGGAGGCACTCGATTTCCCTTTTAATTATAAACCTTTTGAGGATGAATCTGAATTAGAAATAGAATAAAAAAACCTCTCATTGAGAGGTTTTTTGGTTTTTTATTTTGTAAATTTTATTGATTTTATTGACTTCGTTTGGTTCCAACTTGTGGTATTGTTTTTATCACTATAAACGTAAATGATATTTGTTCCGTCTGCATGTACAGACACGGGTTTTATTCCATCGGAAAAATCACCTGATATCGTATTCCACTTACTGCCATCATAAAGATTTAAAAATGGATAATGGACTGATTCAGATACAAGTTTATGCGAACAAATAATTACTTTTCCATCACTGTCAACAGTTAAACCATAGGGGGTATAAAACCAATTATCATTATCCGATATTAATTCCTCAACGGTTGATGATGATGCAACTTTATAAACTCCACCCTTGTAGTTAGCAAAAGCCTGAGTACTTGAACTAATGTAAATATCTGTTGACCCTTTTGCAATTTTTACTGACATAATATTATCAGCAGTCCATTCAAGATCACTTTCCCAGCTACTCCCATTCAAATGTTTAATATGAAGTGTGTGATTATAATCAGAGTTTTTGACTAAATATGATAGGTATAATGTTTCTCCAAAATTATTTAGAGTAACTTCAGAAACATCTAAACTGCTGGTAATAAAACCTTCTCCATCTCCTCCAACAGTTTCCCAGACAGATCCTGTCCATTTAAATATTTTTAAATCCCAGTCAGGATATACTTTGGCAGCTAAATACAATTCGTTATTTAAAACTTCAATATCCATGGCAGAAGGAGCATCTGTAAATCCCAAATTCCCAACAGCCAGATTGTTAGACCATGTTGAGCCATCAGACTCAAGAATATATATAGAATCAGATTCAAGAGCAGCTAAATAAGTTTTAGAAGTACTAGCCGCAATTCCCATTTTACTAATTGAAGTGGAGCTTGATATATATGAAGGCAAAGTACCCCCGGTTTCTGCCCACGAGTTTCCATTAAGTGTGTACACAGCCGGTGAACCATAACCGACTATATTAACATTTTTAAGAATACCTAAATAAATATTACTTCCGGTTTGTTTAATTTCTGTAAATGTAATGGCATCGCCGGATGTAACAATAGTGCCCAAATCCGTTTTTGTATAACTAACAATATCAGGGCCATCTCCTCCACTTCCTTCTTTTGTTAGGTCACTTTCTATTTCATAATATCCATGGAAAGAACTTCCGTGTTGATCATTAATTAAATAAGTATATTTTGTTACTATCTTATAGTAAAATACTTTATCTACATCATATGAATTTATATAATTTTTGTATGACAAATTGGTTGTTGTAGTTAGTTTGCGGAAATTTGTTAAATTATCTTCTGTTGTAGAATACAAGATGTATTCTTTAGAAACTAAATTTTGTATTGGATCATAATCATTCGGGTCAGTCCAAACAATTAAGTTTTCACTTTTCTCATAATCTCTTGTAACTTCAGTAATTGTTGCTTTTTTAGGATCAAAAGCATATCCGGTTTCAATTTCACTATAAGGCCCAAAACCCGGGTCCTCTGCATGGGTATTGAATTTATATTGATATTTTTGGCCCGGGGTGATTTTGTTATTAGTTAACATAAAACCTTGATCATCCCAAATTGTGGATGGATTCCAATTAATTTCCTGCCATTCTGCAGTTTCGTTATTTAACCTGTAAACAATATAATTTTCGGCTCCGGAAACTTCTTCATATGCCAAATGTACAACACCAATATATGTTCCATCTGATGCAATAAAGGTGGTAGGTTTGTCTAGTTCGTCTTCTTTTTTACAAGAAAATAAAAGTAAGATACATGCGATTGGAATAAGTAATTTTTTTCTCATAATATTGTTTTTTTAGTTTTGGAATATAAAGTTATAAAAATGTTTATTATTGGCAAACAATAATAGTGCCATACTGAATTAGTGCATTTAAATAAGTATCTCTAACTAGCTTTAGACCTTTGTTTTGATACTTTTTAAATTATGTACTTTATCGTACAAAATATGTTCAGATTAGAAAAGTCGATAGGTCATTTTCCAGCAGAAAAAGTTGTGTCTGAATTAAATCCTATAATAAGGGGTTGGATGAATTATTATAAAATCGATAAAGTCAGTTACACACAAGTAGCATTCAAAGATTTAGAAGACTACTTGCGTAATCGCCTGTTTCGATATTACAATCGTAAAAGCCAGAGAAAGTCTCGTTTGTATGGTCAACAAGCCTTTGATTAGTCAAAGAATATGGATTAATCAAACCATATAAGACATCTGGATTGAAGCTGTGCGGGTTTGTCTTTACATTTTTCAAGGAATACAATTTTCCAAGGGATTTTGTTTTTTGTATATCTGCTTTTCCCAGCGTTGTGTTCACTACATCTTCGTTCAATATTGGTTGTATATCCTTTGTAGTAGGTATTATCTTTTAAACTTTGTAAGATGTAAACAAAATGCTTCATAATATAAAAGGGAGCTAATTGCTCCCTTAAATTTGCGGTCTGGACGAGACTCGAACTCGCGACCCCCTGCGTGACAGGCAGGTATTCTAACCAACTGAACTACCAGACCAATATTTTATGTAAGAACTTTCTATTTTTCAGGTTTGTTATTCTAACCATCCCGATAGCTATCGGGAGAACTACCAGACCATTTGCTCAATTGCGTTGCAAAAATAATTTATATTTTTAATCCACCAAAGGTTTTTACAATAATTTTAAGAAAAATATGAATTCTTTTTAAGCCTCTAATGAATTTTCAAAAATACTGAAATTTACTCCTCCATATTTACGAAGTTCTTTGAATTTAGGATGTTTACTGAAATCAGTTTTGTCACCATGTTCAACAATCAGTAGAGCGTTTGCATTTAAGATTCCATTATCAAAAATAAAATCAGGTATTAACTCAATTTCTTTTAGATCGTAAGGAGGATCGGCAAACACTACATCAAACTTAGTGTTACATGATTTAACATATCTGAAAGCATCTGATTTATATGCTGTAATTTGATTGATCCCAAGCTCATCAATTGTTTTCTTAATAAAATTATTGTGCCTGTAATTGCTTTCCACCGATATTACTGAAATACATTCTCGTGATGCAAATTCATATGAAATACTACCCGTACCTGAAAATAGGTCTAAAACAGTAATCCCGGTAAAATCTAATATGTTATTTAAAATATTAAATAAATTTTCTTTTGCAAAGTCGGTTGTTGGTCGAGCTTTGAAATTCTTTGGGGGCTTTATGTGCCTCCCTTTATATTTTCCACTAACTATTCGCAAAAGTTCAAATTAAAAAGATTTGAGAACGAATGAAGAGGAATTGTACTGAAAGTATAGCTATATGAATAATCTTCCGGAGATTTAAGGAATTTTATATGATCATAATGTTCTTTTAACATTAAAAATAAACCAGATTTCTTTGTAATATTGCCACTGAGTATTATTTCAATATTTTCATCACTTGACTTAAATTGTTCCAGAACATACATAATAAAATACATTATGTCTGATTCTGTCTTGTAAATAAAATTATTGTAAAATAATAACTCTCCAGTTTGAGTAATACTTATATCAATAAATTCTTCACTTAAATTAATAAATATTTTTTTTGATCCTGAATGATATTTATATAAACTATATATAATAAATGGAATTTGTTGATTATAGAAGTTTATTCCAGGAAATTGGCGATTAAAAATGTTGGCTATTTGATTGGGTACAGTATAAATGCTATAGGAATCAATTATTTTAATTTGTTTATAATGAATCTCATCTAAATCATCCAACTTTTGGTTAAATTCAAAATGTTTTCTTAAATCTTCTTTGTTAAAATAATCAGCAGGAATAAGTGTATTTTTATTTGATAACCATATAATTTTCACATTTTTATAGGAACAATTTAATAGCTCATTTTTCTTTATATAAACTTCGATAGTATTTAAGAGATCATTGAAAATAAGATCTTTCGAAAAATTATTATGAACAAGTGCTATGAATTTATTTCTTACTGGATCCAGAATAGAAAAAGAAAGTCCATTCAAATTAGATTGAATGGACAAATTATATGATTGAGTTAAATTTATATCAAATGTTTCATCAACAAAAAGAGAATCTTGCATATTTTGATATTCTTATTCCCAGTTTCCAGCATTATTGTTAGGTTCATCTACATTACCAACTCTAACTCCCGGGAAGTTGTTTTGGTTTTTCATACGGTCATTCAAATTAATAACTAATTGGCGGTCCATGCTATGCAATATAATATTGTTATGAACTTTTGCCTCAAACACATTTACATTCAGTTTAGAAACAGTTAAGTTAGCTGTAGCAAGTTCAAATGAATCATTTTCAGTAAAAGGAACTTTCCATAATGCATCAGCATTAAAATTAACAGGGAATAATGTGTCCTTAATTGCAATTCTAATTGTATCTCTAATAATTAAACCTTCTTGTACCGCAATAGCTTCTGTCCATCCTTGAGCTAATAATTCATCAGAAAGGGCTCTTTCAGCTCTCACTAATTTCATTGAATCATATTTAATGAAATCAATTAAAGTGTAGAAACTTCCTGTAAACTTACCATACTCAGCTTTATAAGCAATTTGTGCAGTTCTAATATCTTTTAATTGCTGTATAGTAGCAGCATATCTTTGATCTTTTTCTTTATTAAAACGAATAGGAGTTTGAATACTTTCCCAAATTAAGTATGCTAAAACTACAATAACAATTAACAATACAATTTGAATTATTTTTTTCATTTCGCTTGGTTTAATTTTTATATGTTTGTTGCAAATTTATAAGAAAAAATTAAAAATGAAATTTAAATCACACATAATTTATTAAAAATGTTAAAGGATCATATCAAAAAAATAATTCTTGAGAAATTAGAACATAAACCAAGTAATGATCAAAATAGATTAATTGATGGCTTGTCAGAATTTGTTTTAGAGAACGATTCAAGCAAAGTATTTTTAATAAAAGGTTACGCAGGTACCGGAAAAACAACCATAATAAGTGCTCTTGTAAATAGTTTAAGTAAGCTCAAAATTAAATCTGTTTTATTGGCACCTACAGGAAGGGCTGCTAAAGTACTTTCAACTTATTCAAAAAAAGCTGCTTATACTATCCATAAAAAAATATATCGCCAAAAATCTTCAAAGGATGGGTTTGGTAAATTTGTTCTGGATGCAAATCTTCATACAAATACTTTCTTTATTGTTGATGAAGCATCAATGATTTCAAATAAACCTACTGATAATTCAGTATTTGGAACAGGAAAACTCCTTAATGATTTAATCAAATATGTATATAACGATAAGGGTTGTAGATTAATTTTGATAGGAGATTCGGCACAATTACCGCCGGTTGGAATTGATATTAGCCCGGCATTAGACTCTGAGGAATTACAATTATTTGGTTTAACTGTTTCAGAATTCTATTTAAAAGAAGTTATGAGGCATCGTGATTCCGGGATATTGTATAATGCAACAAATATTCGGGAACTAATATCAAACAATAATTATATTTTCCCTGGTATTGAGATAAATAATACTGGTGATATTAAGAGAATCTCGGGAAATGACTTAATAGAGACTATCTCGGATTCGTATGATAAATATGGATATGAAGACACTATAATTATTACCCGGTCAAATAAGAGGGCAAATGAATATAATAAAGGTATAAGAAGTCAGATTTTATGGAGAGAAGAAGAGATATCTGTTGGTGATTTATTAATGGTTGTTAAAAATAATTATTATTGGATTGATGAAAATGAAAAGATCGATTTTATAGCCAACGGTGATATTGTTGAGATTCTTAAAATCAGTAAATACGAAGAACGGTATGGATATAGATTTGCCGATGTTACACTTCGTTTTATTGATTATGTTGATTTGGAAATTGAATGTAAGATAATTTTAGACACATTAAATATTAATACTGCTGCTTTATCAAGCGAGGATAACAAACAATTTTTTTATAATGTTCTGGAAGATTATAAAGATGAAAAGACAAAAAAAAAGCAATACGAAAAAGTTAGGGATGATGAGTTTTTTAACGCCTTGCAAATAAAGTTTTCTTATGCCATAACTTGTCATAAAGCTCAGGGGGGGCAATGGAAAAATGTTTTTATTGATCATGGTTATATTACAGATGATATGATGGATAAAGAATATTTGCGTTGGCTTTATACAGCTTTTACACGCCCAATAGAAAAATTGTATTTGGTAAATTTTGATAAACGTTTTTTTAGTTCAGAGGATTAATTTACGTTAGCAGATATTACCTTAAATCCGTATATTTTTTAATATATTGGTAATATTTAGTAACAGGCCTGGCAGGTTTCACTTGAATCAGTGAATAAAGATTAATGTAAGGAGCTATTTATCAACAAAAACCTGCCAGGCCTTGTGGATTTTCAGGTATTATTAAAATGCAATAATTTTTATCAAAGAATTTTTAGACTAAATCAGGTAAATTTCATTCATAAGGTTAACTGCTTTTTACAATAGCTGATTTTTCCGAACAGGTGTCCAGTTCCATTTGAATAGTAATATGATCTATTCCAAACTTTTGATGTAAAATATTCTCTAGTTCAATTCTAATTCTATCAATATCTTTAATAGGTAAATTTTTAACTACATCAGCATGGCACTGAAAATGAATAATATTATCTGATAGCCTCCAGGCATGAATATGGTGTATATTATTTATATCTGGATGATTTTCTAATTCTTTCCTGATTGTTTTTAAATCCATATCTACCGGGCTGGCTTGCATCAATATTTCTATAGTTTCTTTTAAAATACCCCATGTAGCTTTTATTATAACTAGTCCAATAATAATAGTTAATAAAGGGTCAATCCAATACATATTCCAGAAATAAATTAAGATTGAACCAATAATTACTCCGACAGATGATAATGTATCACCAATCAGGTGCAAGTATGCAGCTTTAACATTTAGATTATGTTCAGAGTCTTTATGAAGCAAGAGGACAGAAACCAAATTACCTAATAGCCCAATTGTAGCAACAATAAACATTATTTTACTTTTTATTGGCTCGGGGTTTAAAAATCGTTCATAAGCTTCATAAAACAGATAAATGGAAATAACGATTAAAACTACAGCATTAAATAAAGCGGCTAAAATTTCAATGCGTTTATAGCCAAAAGTATTTTTTGTTGTCGATTCTTTCTTGCCAATAATCATAGCAATATAGCTAATAATTATTGCCATGGTATCGCTTAAATTATGAACGGCATCAGAAATTAAGGCAAGGCTATTTGAGAAAATGCCTCCAATAAATTCTGCTAAAGTTATTACAGCATTAAGAAGAACACTTATTAAAAGATTCTTTTTGCTGGGTTCTTTATGATGGTGGGTATGAGACATATTTTTGTTTTACTTATAAACATAGATTAATCAGAAAGGTTTAAAACAATATTGTGAAAAAGCCACAAAACCTTAAGTTAAGGTATTTTATCTTTTTGGGAAAACGCCCTGCACGCTGCAGGAAGCTTTCCCAAAGTGTTGAAACCGCCCTGCACGCTGCAGGAAGCTTTCCCAAAGTGTTGAAACCGCCCTGCACGCTG
>DAOVYZ010000216.1 GCA_030635365.1 Bacteroidales bacterium | reverse complement strand
GATTCATTGAATATTACCCTTGTACTATCCGGTGTTACTTTTAGGATATCCAGGTCATCGCCCGCTTTTGTTGGATTTCTACCACTTACAGCAAAACCTCCAATATTACCTTTAACAGTTTCGTTGACAATAACCTGAACTCCATCAGGGAATACTGCAAATACTACATTCCCCGTATTATCTTTTACTACAAAAAGAGTATCTGTGGTTGTATAAATTCTATCAGTCCCTAAATTAGAAGCTACCAGAGCATACGGTACCGATGATAATTGAGAAGCTCCCAGAGAAGTGTAACTTGTGCCACCTGTTTCATCCATTTCAATTTTGACATAAAATTTATCAGTCCCCCATCTAATCTTTGTGAAGTCTGATGATGGGTTTTGCCCCTCTCCAATTTTTAGGTCAATTAATCCTGTAGTGCTGGTTTGTACTGCATGTGTCTCGGTATACACAGCAGTACCTGTACTACTTCCTTCCAGAATACTTACTCTGACACTTACATTTTGACCTGAAATTACCTGCCCATTTGAATTCTTTACAGTAGCCTGATAATTAAAGCCTTGAGGAACCTGTGCGTAAATTAAATTTATGCTAATAAAAAATACAATACTAAAAAAAGCTATTTTTTTCATAATTTTATGTAATTTAGTTATTTACGATAAAGAATTCATACAAGTTAACCAAAAACAAAACACAGATCAAATTTGGGTGTAAAATATCATAAATGTATAAATGGAATAGTATGTAAAATTTATAAATCAATATTATAAAAATGAATATCCGTATTAATACCTAATATTTTATAGAACGCGGATAAAACAGATTCGCCTAACTGGCGAAACACGGATGAAACAGATAAAAGCCAGGAAATAAAATTAGTGTAAAACCAAATTATGTAAAGTGAAAAAATATTCTTGTAAAATCCGTAAAGATCAGCGTTTTCGGTATTTACCGAAATCCGTGTTATCAGCGTTCATTTTCTTTAGATAAACAAACAGACAATCATAAATATTATAATAACTTGCTATAAGACAAAATCAAAAAATGCAAATAATATATAATTTCTAAAATTAATCTAAAACAATTCATCATGAAAAAAACAATCAACCGAACTAAAAAGAAACTGGCCTACTTAGTCTTATTTCTTTTTTTAATGTCATTACAAGGCTTTGGGCAAATGATTAGCCAAAGCCCTTCTGATTACCCATCTGGGGCTACTTTTTCAAGTTGCCCGGGAGGTAGTTGTGTAATTTCGTTGCCACCTGCAAGGTTCAATCAAAATTACCAAATTACTATTCCTTTAACTGCGACTGCAACAACTCATGTTTTCAGTCTATCAAGTATTTCAGGTAGTTGTACTGCAATTAACAGTAACCATACCTTAACAAATACTGTTAACGTTATCGATTTTCTGGTTACAGAAAGGTGTGGTACGGGCATAAGCAATTCATTAAGCTTTACGATGAATGTTAACGATGGAGTAAATCCTCCTGAACAACAGAATTTTATAATTCCTATTATTCGAGATACAGTAAAGGTAGTACTTACACTGGATATTTCAGGGAGTATGTCGTTACCTGTTCAAAGCGGAACAGGAACACGTATTGATGCTCTTAAGACTGCTGTAAATGGCCTTGTTCCTAAGCTCGAAGATTTTAAGCAAGCAGGCGATTCGTTAGGTGTAACATATTTTTCATCAAATGTAATACAACCTAACACTCCAATCTCAGACGGATTTATATTAATTGATGAAACTCCAGGCTGGCCAAATACATCCGCGGGGATTGTATATACTGATATGAATCCACGAACTCCATTGCAAATGACTGCTTTAGGCGAAGGTTTGCTTGATGCCAAAAATAAGCTATCATTAGATAATTCGCCTAATTTAAAGAGGTTGGTGTTCTTATTTACTGATGGTTTACAAAACTATGGGAATCAGGTAAAACTTGATGGAAATAGTTTTCAGAGTAGTACTGATTCCCTTAATAATTATTCAACAAATCCAAAAGACAGTATACAATATTTTCCGGTAGCAACATGGGCAGCAGGAGATCACCCGGAATTATTACAGAATATCGCCGATGGAAGTGATGGTGAAGTATTATTTGTTACACCGGGAGCAGGACTTACCAGTTGGTTCAATAACCAATTAGTTAATATGCTTGATGAAGGAAGCCCTCAGATAGTTTCTGAAAAGACATTAAATGGAATTTCTGAAGAATACGTACATTCGTTTTTTCTCAATGAACTTGTAAATACTTTATTAATTGAATTAGTTGCTAAAGACAGTCTTAATTTATCTATTATTAAGGATGGTAAAGATATTAGTTCAAAAGCAAAAGTTACTAAAGGAAATGGATTTTCACTTTTAAGCTTTAATTTTCCATTTACCATAGATACTACGGTAATAAATTCAGGAGGAGAATGGCAAGTTATCATAAAAGATGAAACTCCGAATCCTCTTTCTTTAGCTGTAATTGCAGATGACCATTATTTAAATTATGATTGTGGTGTTAATAAGAATCTATATACAGTTGGTGATACCATATTTTTTAAATCAAATCTTTCACATTTAGGAACACCAATTTCAGGAGCCGGAAATTCTGTAACAGCAGTATTACTTAAACCAGGTGAAGATTTAGGGCATTTATTATCAAGCTATGAAACTCCTGATATGGATAGTACGATTGATAGTGGTTCCGGGGCATCTCAAAAGTTTAATGAATTGTTTTTGAATGATACTGCATTTTACAATGCATTATTACCTAAGGAACAAGTTATTGTATTAACTGAAGTCGGAAATGGAGAATTCACAGGTTCTTTTGAAAATACTGATCTTGCAGGAATCTACAATATTATTTTTTTAGTTAACGGTGAAATTCCTGATTTTGGTAAGTTTCAAAGAACAAAAACTATCTCAACTGTTTTTGTATTTGGACAGGTAGTTGAAGAAACACCGGAAGTTGTAGATGTACCTCCGGCAAGTACAGGCGGGCACTCAAAATATACTGTTCTTCTGATTAAACCTAAAAACAAGTTTGGAAAATATATGGGCCCGGGATTCCAATCCAGAATAAAAGTTTCTGTTAATTCTAAGCCAATACATTTTTACAGAATGGCTTCTACTCAAATCTCAACTCATAAAGGTTCGACAACAGAACCTTATATTGAAAAAATTGAGGATATGCTTGATGGTAGTTACCTTATTCATATAGCAAATGTTAGCACTGAAGATAATCCTGACATTTCGATAAGTGTGCGAGGAGAAAGCTTATATGAGGGTAAATTAAAGCCTGTTCCAATTTGGTTTTATATAATTGTTATAATTATTGTTTTAATTATTTTATTAATACAGAAAAACAAGTCGAATCCAAAGTTTTATAAAGTTCTGTTATGGATTTTATTATTGATATGTATACTTATTTATGTATTACACAGATTTGGGATATTATTTATTTTGTAAAGTAAACTTGTAAATAAAACCTTCAAGGTTTTTGAAACCTTGAAGGTTTGTCAATTTGAAAAAAGCTGACAGGTTTTCAAAACCTGTCAGCTTTTCATTATAAACGGTTTGATTTCTATTTCTTTATTAATTCTTCAATCTCTTTTAGTTTTTTATTTATTTCTTCTACCTGCTTCTCCAACTTCAAATTCTTCTCTTTTTCTTGTTCAATAATCGCTTGTTGTTCCTGAATACTTCTAATTAAAACCGGTATTAAATCAGAATACCTTAAACCCAAGGTTTTATTTTCATCATCTCCTATATCCACAACCTCTTTTATTAATGACCGAACCTCTTGCGCAATTAATCCTAATTTAGTTCCTTTTTCAGGCCTATCTTTCCAAAGAAAAGTAACAGGCCTTAACTTTAGTACTTCACTTAATCCATAATTTATATTCTTAATATCTTTTTTCAATCTTTTATCAGAAGTATTAACTGTTCCACTGGTAGCATAAATATCATCCCATCTATTACCTGACAATCCTAAATCGTAAACATTGTCATGCCCCGGATAAAAATGTCCCTCTAACTTGGTATTTCCGTTTTTATATATTATCAAAGCATCATTATACGTATCAGTGTATCCTGATGGAGCAACTCCCGTACCATTACCTATTACAAATAACGGATCGGTGCCAATCCAATCTGTTGTGTTCTTAGATGGTGCAGCAGGACTCCAATCATAATTGTATCTTCCAATAACAAATGTAGCATAAGCTGGTGCTTCGGTTCTATAACCAAGGGATGTTGAGAAATTCCCGATAGCTCTTGATTCCCACCCGGAACTTATAGCACCTCTTCCTGATGCTGTTGTTCGAAATCCTAATGCAAAAGATTCTGTATTTGTAGCATTGGTATAATACCCGAATGCCGCTGAATAATCTCCACCTGCATTAGTACTATCACCTGAAGAAAATGCCCTTGAGCCGCTTGCTGTTGTTTGATATCCTATAGCGAAGGAATAATCGCCTGAAGCTTGGTTGTTCTGTCCTATAGCAGTTGCACAAACCATAGTACTATTATTACCATACCCTGCAGTAAATGACCTGTCGCCAATTGCCATATTATTAGAACCAAATGCTACCGAGCTTTCTCCGGATGCAATATTACCTTTTCCGGCAACCATTGATTGTAAACCTTCAGCAGTATTTCCTAAACCAAATGCCACTGATGCAGCACCTTGAGACTCATTTAAAGCACCAATAGCTAAGGAGTAATTTCCGCTTGCAATATTTTTTGACCCCATAGCCGTGGCGCTCCAACCTGTAGCTTCAGATTCAAATCCTAAAACACTAGAGAAATTTCCTATTGCATCACAATTTGTTCCCAAAGCAAAAGCACCTGTTCCACTAGAGACAGACCCTAAGCCAAAAGCAAAAGAGTAATCGCCTGTTGCCATTGTGTTATCACCGGTTGGATTACCTGTTGAATCGACAGCTACACTACCAAAAGCAAAACTGTTATATCCCAAAGCTTGTGATCCTGTACCAAATGCAAATGAATTAGTATCAGCAACTGTCTCGTAACCTATAGCAGTAGAATAAGGACCCCTGGCCACGCTTTGGTATCCCATAGCTTGCGACCATTGTCCTATCGCTTTATTCCTATACCCTAAAGACATTGAGTATTGCCCAACACTATCAGGACTTGGCACATTTAATTCACCTGCTAATAGAGCAGATTTTTCAGGGTACCACATAATCCGCGATTCGTTATTTATAACTTCTGCAGCTGCATTAGCTGAAATATTGAAGAAGTCATTCGAACCCAATTTTGTTGGATTTCTACCACTTACTGCAAATCCACCAATCTTACCTTTTGTACCTCCTTCCGGGATATATATTCTGGCACTGTCCTGATTAATTACAAAGTATTCAATTTCACCTGCTTTAGTTGGATTTCTACCACTTACTGCAAATCCACCAATCTTACCCTTTGATGTTTCGTTTACAAATATTCTGGTACTATCCGGTGTTACTGTTAAAATATTCATATCTGCTTTAGTTGGATTTCTACCACTTACTGCAAATCCACCAATCTTACCCTTTGATATTTCGTTTACAATTACTTCTGCACCATCCGGAAAAACTGCAAATACAACATTACCATCATGGTCCTTTACTACAAACAAGGTATCCGATGCTGTTGAGTATACTTTATCATCTCCCAAACTTGTAGCAGCTTTTGCGTGTAATGCATATGGAACAGATAATAATTGTGATGCTCCCAGTGATGTATAACTGGCACCTCCTGTTTCATCCATCTCTACTTTTAAATAATAATCTGAAGCACCCCAATCTATTGCAGAAAAATCTGCTGTCGGGCTATCACCTTCGCCTATTTTTAAGCTTATTGATCCGTTAGTACTTGTTTGTACAGTGTGTATTTCAGAATAAACCGGATTGCCTGTCTCGCTTCCCTGCAAGACACTGATTCTAATGCCTACGTTTTGACTGCTTATTAACTCTCCACTGGCATCTCTAACTACTGCCTGATAATTGAAAATTTCAGGTGTCTGTGCTTTACTTATAAGCCCGATAAGCAAAACAACAATAATAAAATTAATCTTTTTTAGCATAACACGATATTTTTAATTTTAATAATCTTATTTATTTTGGCTCTGATTTAAACTAATGTGATTGTGCTTTTTTTGTGATATTTGGTGATTTCGTGTTTTAGTGGCAAAAAAAAGAAAGCCACAAACCTGTCTGCCGAACAAATTCTTAGGCAGGGACACCAACCTGCTTGCCAGCAGGCAAGAACACAAAATTTACACTAAGAACCACACCTGTTTATCACATAGCCTTTCTTTTTAACATGATAACACTTAT
>DAOVYZ010000460.1 GCA_030635365.1 Bacteroidales bacterium | reverse complement strand
TTTTTTATAGCTATAATAATCAGAATAGGTTATTTTTGAATATGCAAGTAGTAAAATATACTTTTAACAAGACGGAGCGGCTTAAAAGCCGAAAACTTATTGAGAGCTTATTTGAAAATGGCAAAACGTTAAATAACTATCCATTTAAAGTATTATATAACTTATCGAATAACCCTGATTTTGAGCATCCTGCAAAAATAGCAATAAGTGTTTCTAAGAAACATTTTAAAAGAGCAGTCGATAGAAACTACATTAAAAGAAAAATTAAAGAAGCTTACCGAAAGAATAAACACAGATTATATAAAATGTTAAAAGAATATGATCAAAATATTTATTTCATTGTTATATATGTTACCAATGTTAATTTGGAATATAAAATTATTGAAGAAAAAACAGAATTACTTATAGAGAAGATGACAACCAAGATTAAAGGAGATTTAGAGCATAAAAGTGTTTGATCAAAATATTTTAGAGTTAAAAAAAGTTAATAAACCCAACATTTTGAAACCTCAAATTAAATATTAAGTAGATTTGTATAGTTAATGGTAACCTCTAATAATTGGTTTTGTAAATGAAAGTGAGCGAAAAAGATCAGTACAAGGCGGAAGGTAAAATATTCCACAGGCATAGCAGTAGCTACGTCGAGGAAAGATTTTTCCTGACAACGAAGCAATGATTTTTTGTAGCCACTTGTAATAAAAAGTAATTATTAGAGGTTACCTAATAGAGAAATAGGCCTGAATTTTGAGTAACAAAGGTTATTTCAAAAAAAGATGAATATTAATAAAAATTGTATTAGGATGATGAAAAAAAACATAAAGAAATCTTTTATACCAATAGCAATTACAGTAGTTGTAGTTATATTGTTTTTAGGATTTAAAAAAGGAGATGATTTTAAAATAGCAAAAAGTCTTGATATATACTATTCATTGTTCAGAGATATAAATGTTTATTATGTAGACGAAACAGATCCTGAAGAGATGGTTGAAAATAGCATTGAGGCTATGCTTAAAAAACTTGACCCATATACTGTTTATATTCCTGAAGAAGACATGGATGATTTCACATTTATGACAACAGGGCAGTACGGAGGTATAGGTGCATTAATTAGGAATAATGGAGAATATCCGATTATCGCACAACCATATAAAGGATTTCCGGCAGATAAGGCAGGGTTAAAGGCGGGAGATGTTATTTTAGAAATAGATGGGAAACCAACTAATGAATATAAGCTTGAAGAAGTTAGCGAGAGATTAAAGGGAATTCCCCAAACGAAACTGAAACTTTTAATTGAAAGGCCTTATGAAAACATAAAAATAGAGAAAGAATTAGTGCGTGAAGAAATACAAATTAAAAGTGTTCCATATTATGGATTAGCTGATGATAATATTGGATATATAAGAGTGACTAAGTTTACCTCGGATGTTTCGAGTGATGTTAAAAATGCATTGCGAGAATTAAAAACAGAACATCAAATTACATCTCTAATTCTTGATCTCAGAGGAAATCCGGGAGGATTGCTTGTTGAAGCACCTAAATTGTGCAACTTATTTGTTGAAAAAGGAGAAGAGATTGTAAGTACCAAGGGAAAAGTTCAAAAGTGGAACCAAACATTAAAAACGAAGGAAACAGCTTATGACACGGAAATTCCAATAGTGGTTTTAGTTAGCAGGGGGTCAGCATCGGCATCAGAAATTGTAGCAGGGGCATTACAAGACCTTGATAGAGCAGTAATACTTGGACAAAGAACTTTTGGAAAAGGATTGGTACAAACAACAATTCCATTGAATTATAATTCACAGTTAAAGGTAACTACAGCAAAATATTATATTCCCAGTGGGAGATGTGTTCAGGCATTAGATTATAGCAATAGAAATGATGATGGAAGTGTGGGCTATATACCGGATTCATTAATTACTGAGTTCCAGACTAAAAATGGGCGAAAAGTGTATGATGGTGGCGGAATAATTCCGGATATTAAATTTGAACCAGAAGAGGTAAGCCAAATTTCTGTAAGTCTCATAACTCAAAATGTAATTTTTAATTATGCAACAAAATTTGTTTTTGAAAATCTTACAATATTGTCAGCAAAGGAATTTGATATAACTGATAATATTTACAATGATTTTATTGATTTTACTTTACAGCAAGACTTTAACTATGAAACAAGAAGCGAAAAAGAATTGAAAGAACTGGAAAAACTTGTTAAGCGTGAAAAATATTATGAACGTGCTAAAGATGAATTTGAGAAGTTAAAAGAAAAATTGTCTAATGATAAGGAAAAAGACTTGAATAGTTTTAAGTCAGAAATAGTTCAGTTTTTAAGAGATGAAATAGTTGGCCGTTATTATTATGAAGAAGGGCAAATTAAAACAAACCTGAAAGACGACATGCAGCTTCATAAGGCAATAGAAATATTAAATAATCAGGTAAGATATAATTCAATTTTATCTCCGGGGTTTGAAAATAAAGAACAGTTAGGAATGAAAATGAGTATGATTGATCCTTCTTAACTAAAGGATTTCTTAGCTTCTCAGAATAATAAAAGTAAACCCTTTGGGTTCAACAAGTTTCTAATGCAAAGCAATAGAAATTGATTAGTTATCAATCAAATACCAGCTTTATTGAAAATTCTAATGCATAATACGAGTTAAACTGTTGGAAAAATTATTATAGAATTGTGAAAGATACTTTCTTGGCAAAGTATATAAATCATAATAACTTTGCGAACACCTGTTTTCTGTAATATACAATTCTGGCTTCGCTTTTTAAGGTTCTGCAATTTGAAACATGGAACTTGAAACTCAAAACCATTAATGAGCTTCCAGCCAATTATTACCAATTCCTATATCCACAGTCAAGGGAATACTCAGTTTAACTGCATTTTCCATTTTTTGTTTAACAATGCTTTTTAATTCTTCTAATTCCGGTTTATATACATCAAAAATTAGTTCATCATGAACCTGAAGAATCATCTTGCTTTGTAATTGTCGTTTTTGTAGTTCGCTATATATATCAATCATAGCAAGTTTTATAATATCGGCTGCTGAGCCTTGAATAGGGGCATTGATTGCAAAACGTTCTGCATTGCCCCGAACAATGCCATTTCGTGAGTTAATATCATTTAAAATACTTTTTCGGCCCATCATTGTTTCAACATAACCTTTTTCACGTGCCGTGGCGATACTTTTATCCATATATTCCTTTACGCTTGGGAAGCTATTAAAATACTCATCTATTAGTTGTTTTGCTTCCGTTCGTGG
>DAOVYZ010000107.1 GCA_030635365.1 Bacteroidales bacterium | reverse complement strand
ATTTTTGATTGTTATTTTGAGAGAAGCAAATGTTAGGTAATATGATTAGGGTAAAAACTATTAGAAATATATTTTTCATAAGAGTTGTATTTAATATTGGTAATAAGCTATAAAATTACTAATTATTTATTGCTTTGAGGCAGGTAGGAATTAGAATTACCCACCTTGCCTAACAGATTTAGTTATACATACCCAACTATGAATGAGTCCGCCTTCCTGTGATAAAAAGGAATAGGGTATTTGGACATTTACTAAGATGGTCAAAATGCCTTAATGTAAATTACTTATCTCACAAATGTTGATTTAATTATTCCATGATCTGAAGTGTGTATTAAACCATCTCCTACATTGTCGTTCCATACTCTCATTTCTTTAAATGACCATAACCTGTTTCTTGAATAACTGTAAAACTGTTCGTTAAATAAAATATGGTCTAAAGTATCTTTTATACCATGATGTTCGTGTGTGTACACATAGTCTTTAATGGAACGGAAGTTTTGCATAATAGCACTCGAATACAAACCTTTATCGCTTGAACTACCTGTCCTGCTTGATTCATATAATCGGTATGCTGCCTGTGAGGTGACAATAGAAAGTGCATTACTGGTTATACTGTCGTTAAAATCACCTAAAGCTATAGCTGGAATCTCAGTATCTTTTAACAGATTAGTAAGTATTATTCTTAAGGCTGTAGCTTCAGACACTCTGCGTATTGTAGAAAGGGCATCTCCAAGTGCCTGTGAATGTTTTCGGATATTGGCACTGTTATTTTCTTCTTTATCAAGCTGGGTGGGTAATTTAGATTTTAGATGTGTTGCAAATACCTCGATATTGGGATCACTATCATATTTCGAATTCTTTATAGAAAGTTGTAATATGGAACGGGAAAATTTATTAATTACAACTTCAATATCATCGTCCTCATCAATAATTGGGCTTGCAGCATGATCTACCTCCCGTTTTATGAGCCTGAAACTTTCAGGAAATTTTTTGTGTACTATTTTATTTGCTACTTCCCATGGTTTACGTACTGCCACCGCAACAGCAATGTCGTACCAATTGTCTCTGATGAAATACAGGGTATAGTCATTCGCTATTTTAGCCTCGTTAAAGGCATCAATTAAACATTCTTTGGACCATAACTCCTGGAAGGCAATAATGTCCGAGTTGATAGTTTTTAACATTTGCGCAGTCCATTTGATTTTTGCCTTGTACTCATCTTCGGTATAAGCATTTCCTCGCCAGGGTTTCCCCGGTAATTGTAGATTGTAAAGATTGAATGTTGCAAAAGAAATTGAGTTTGCCATGGTGTTTGTTTTAGTTAATATTGGTATAACAGTCCTGTTTTAATAAAACACACTAATACAAGTTAATAATTTAAAATGATTTTGGAATATATTTTAGAGAAAAATAAAATTAATGAATTGCCTTATCTTGTATTTTGTTAATGAAACTGAAGATTTTATTCAAGTAATTTTTTTATTAAAAGTTTTAATCGAAGCAATATTGAGAGGTTTTATTATAATTTAAAAAACCACCGTCTTTGACGGTGGTCATTCACTATTTCAGATATTTTTCTACTTCCTTAAATCTGCAAGTCACGGGGTGACTAAATGATATAAAGGCTGTTATGAATATCTTTTCTTGTCAAGTCACCCCGTGACTATCAGTTCATTAGATGGTTTGCTGCAGATTTAAGGTACTTTATAAAAATGAGTGTTCTAAAATGCGGGAATTATTTCCATTTATGTAAAATACAAAAACCGGGGTTCGGATAAAAAATATGATAAAGCTACTATGTGGTGGGTATTCCACTTAAGTTTCATATTTTTCTAACTCTGCCTACCCGGCAGATAAATCTGTCTGGTTTATATCTAACTGTGTCAAATTCTTTTCAATGTTTGCTTGGGAATTAACTATCAATGCCTAATTTGCTTCGAAGTATTCCGGGTTCTTGTCTATTTATGCGAATGTTTAATTATGTATGCCGGAATAATAACCGTTTATGCCGAGAGGGTTTCTATTACTGCCTATCCGGCAGCTAAATATGTAAAATGGCCGTCTGACCATGAGAATGAATTTCTATGTTGGCCAGACGGCCATCGAACAGTGTCTATGATTATTCTACAGGTTCTTCTGCAATTTTTTTGCTTACATTCATGTTAGATACCACATTGCTAAAAGTAAATTGTTCTTTCTTTAATGTTTCGTATTGGTAAAAATTAGATGCAATTTTGCATATGCCAACAACTTCATCGTAGATTTCATTGAATGCACCAACTGCTTCCTCAGAAATTTGCTTCGTTGTTTCTTTTAATGTTTCCTGAGAAACTTCGGCTGATTTTAACCGGTCTGCATATTCAACAATCCTATCAATTAATGCCGGATTTGTGCCTTTGCTGGTGATTTGTGTTTTTAACGTTTCGGTTAATCCTTTTTTGAAAGCGTAAAGCAGCTGTATCAATGCTTCCTGATCGCCTTTTTGCACTGACCGAAGATTTTTATCGAAACCGAGTTTTTTAAGGATTTCTTTTGATTCTTTAGGAAAATCCACATCTATCTGGGTTTTGATAAAGGATAAATCACGCATAGCCGGATTTTGGAGGGATGCTAATTTTGACGATGCATCCCGAAGCTCTTTCTTTTTATCCAAGCCCAGGTAGTTTTCAATGGCATCATCAATTTTAGTGGTTAAAGCTGTTACATACTCACTTGTCCAGTTAGTACGAGCCATCGATAAATCGCTTAGATTATCCGCAAGGCTTTGTGAAATGGTTTGTGATGCCAATAGCATATCCACATCTTTAAAATTGTAGTTTCTGATTTTCATAATTTTGAATTTTAAGTTAATAACTGTGTTTATCTAAGTAGTTAACTACAAAATTCAAGTTGTATTTTTTAAGAAATGTTTAAGATTGTTAAAAGATGTGAAAGAGTTTTATTTGAAACCTTTTTAAAGTTATTTAGAAATTTGACTTGTGAAACAAATTTACCTAACTTCGATTAACTCAAAATAAACTGATTATGAAAAAATTACTTTTAATTGTTTTAGTTCTATTTTTTACATTATTGTCTTTTGGACAGGATGATACTGTAGATACTTCTAAAACTAAAGAAATAAAAAAATGTGATTCAGTAAAAGATGGAAGTATCTCAATTGAATTAGATAGTGTATTCAAATATGGTAAATATTCGTATGTTTTTAAAAAAACAGACTTACCTATCATTTTCTATTACAAAAATTTAAAATTTAATTTTATATTCAATGGCGATACTATAGATGATTCCTGCACTAATATTAAAAGACGTTATTGGGTTTCAGAAATAGAACCTAATAAAATACGCAAGATTCTACTAAAGAAAAATGAAAAAAGTTTTAGAATATTTCATGATGGTGAAAAAATAGGAATTCTGACTATACGTAAATCCGGGAATGATTTTCTACTACCAGCTAAGAGTTCTAATAATTCGAAAAATCCCAGTAAGAATACAACAATTATTCTGAATAACTGCGATAAAACCATCAGTATTAAAAGTCCTGAAGAAAAACCCAGAAAGAATTTTTTTATTAAACAATCGGAATTGGTAAATTTTGAGATTGAAAATATAAATCCATTAAGGGATGTTTACAAAATCAATAATGAGTTTATTAGTCTTAACCAAACTATTCCAGATACTATTATTAACCTTGTAGAAGAAGATAAAGAGAAACTGATAGAAAAATCTGTTAATGACAATAGAATATGCGATGAAATGGAAGGAATTATAAAACTTGATGAAGAAATTAGCCGGTATTTGTATAAGGTATCATTAAATAGTTGCCCCAATTACAAGCAAATAAATGATACAATTAAAGGTTTCATTAATAAAATACCTAAGTATAATAAATACATTGGTATTGATACTCTTTCCTGTAAGATTTATTTTGAAACAGATACCGCTAATAAAAAAATAATAGGCTTGAGTGAAAAAATGCGAGAAACAGTCAGTAACATACATGAAAACCTTAAAACCCTTTTAAGATTTCAAGATAATAAAATTACAACTTTACCTTTAAGTGTTGCAGGGAAAAATATTGACCTTATCAGGTACAATATTGAATACAGTACTGTAGATGAAGATAAGAAGCCTGTTTTTACGAATAACATAAGTTATGATGTTTACATAAGGCATGGTATAAAAATTGATTATTCGGCAGGAGTATTTGTATCGTTGCACACTAATGAGAAATACAGGCTTAAAGATACTCTGGTAATTACCGATACTTTAAATAATACCAGTACTCATAAACAAATACTCAGGGATAATGAGGATTGGGGAAACCTGTCAATAGGAACTACAGTAAATTTAATTTACCGGTGTGGTGCTACATTTAATCCGGGATTATCATTTGGTGTGATGCTTCCAATTAACAGCGAAAACCTTAGCCCTCATTTTATAGGTGGTTTTTCAGGGATTTTTGGAAAAGAACAACGTTTAGGGCTTAGCGTGGGTTTTGTTTACGGGCAAACCAACAAATTAACATCAGGATATGAAGAAAACAGAGTTTATGATTTGAAAGATACAGGAGTACCTTATACACCATCTTATTCGTGGGGATGGTATTTTGGCTTAGTATATAATTTAAAGGGGAATAAGGTATTTGATTTTAAGAATTGATGCAATTATTATTATGTAATCCTAGATTTCTTTCTTATGCATGTACTATTTGCATTATAGAAAGTGATGTTACTAATACACAAAAAAAGTAAACCGCCCTGAATTTGAGGCTGGCGTAGCGAACCCTTGTCAGATTTTGAAATCAGTTTTCATTGCATTACAGCGGACAAGCCAGCCTGTAACCCTGCCTATGCCAAGGCTACGGGGCAGGTTTGCTATTATGTTTTGGTGTATTTGATAAACTATTTTACCTGTTTATATATAAATATTTTTTATTTTAGTAATAAATAAAGACCTTTAACTGATGAATAATTTGATGAATATTTTATGCACTTCGGTTGATGAAAACCAATGGTTGCAACCTGCAGTTATTGCTGCAATTATTGCAGCAGCAGTTACTTTGCCAAGCATTATTATGAATATCATTAATTTCAGGATCAGTCGAATTCAAAGTAAAAGAAAGGAGTTTTATACTAAATTAAGTGATTTTTATGGTCCAATGAGAATGCTTTTAAAAACCAGCAGAGAGTTTAGTATTTTACTAAAAAAAGATAAAGCTCAACATAAAAAAGAGGACGAAACTGATTTTAGGGTTCTAACATTTTTGATGCGAGGTGAGAAGTTTGATAAAACAGGTCAAGCTTTATTAGAAAAAATTATTTATGATGGAAAAAAAATGGAAAGTATTATTATAAAAAATGCAGGTTTAATAGATGACGATGGTCTTCATTTAGAATTAAACCAACTTTTAACTCATATTAGATTAATACGAATGGCTAATGAGAATAAATTTGAGACAGGAATTGATAAAGAAAAATTATTTAAAACAAAAGTATTTCCTAAGATAGTTAATGATGTTATTAATTTAAAATTCACTGAATTTAAATATAAATTGGATAAACTTAATAAAGATAAGAGTAGAAAGGAATTGAAAATCCTGAAAAATAGGATAAAAGAGCTTGAAGGAAATATTGATGGTATGAGAAAAAACTCTAACATGTAATCGCCATAGCAATTCCATATTACGGCTAATAATTACCTTTATCAGGAATAACATGCCTTACTCCTCCTCTTGGATTCTCCATATCTCCTGTATAACGAGGAATCAAATGAAAATGAACATGTGGGACAGTCTGACCAGCTGCCTCATTAATATTTACTCCTAAATTAAATCCATCAGGATTGTATTTCTTGTGCAATTCATTTTTCATTTGATCAACCAAATTAAGTATAGCCAGTTTTTCTTCATTCGTTATATCAAAAAAATTTGAAACATGTCGTTTTGTTATGACTAAACAATGTCCCTTAGAAACAGGAAAAATATCATAAATTACAAATGCAAGATCATTATATTTAATTACTTTGATTTTTTTATCTAAAAAACAAAACGGACAATTTGATTTATTATAATCCACTATAAGCTAATTATTATGATTTTTTATTATTAAAGTAAGCATTTATATATTCTTAAAAAAATTAAAAAATATCTTAACCGTTAGTTTTGAGAGTTATACCAAACCTTCTTCATATTCTAAACATTTGTCAACGATTAATTTTGATTTAAAAGTTTCATCAAACTTAAAATCGCCTAGTAGTTCAATTAATCTAAGACGTTCAAATACCAAAGTATTATTATTTATGTCTTTATCAAAATTAAATTTCCCTTTTGCATTTTTCAAATCATGAGGAACAAAAAGTGCATGAATAAATGGCAATATATATGAATCATAGAAACGATCATATCGACGAGTTTCGTTCTGTTTCCCAATCCAGTTTTGACCGCAGGCACATTGCCCCAGTATTATTATTGTATTAGGATTATTATCGTTAAAGGGTATCCAACCCACAACATCTAATCCTTCTTCTTTACTATTATATTTTGACACCTGGTTTACAATTCTTTCTTTGTAAGCAAGGTTTATGTCTTTAGCCAATTCTTTTATCTTAGCTCTAGCACTACCTTTATATGCAGAATTAGCTCCAAAACCATGCACAATTGATTGAGGTAGAAAAGCTTTTAATGCCTTCTCTGAAATAATCTCAAATTCAGAAATGAGTTCATGTTTTAGCTTATGAAAAAATTTCAATGATGATGATATTAAAAAATAGATATACAATCGTTGCTGTGACGAAAGTTTTTCATTAATTAATTTAATTCCATTATTATCAACTATAAATGGATAACTTTTTTTGAATAAAGAACTCCTCTCATTTAAATACTCAAAAATATTTGAAATCCAGCCTTCCTCAACATCTTTAATTTCCGCTTCAATTTGACCTATCTGTCCATCCAGTTTTTCTTTTTCCAATTTAAATTCTAGCCCATTATCAGTTAACCTATCCACAATATCACTTGATGAAACATAATTGTTCGAAATGATGCAAACAAGTTCAACATAATCAGCATATAAATAAAATTGTTCTTTAGATTCATAGATAAGGGATATGTTCAATGAAGCGAATTGCTCTTCAATTTTTTTATTTATATCTTTCATCATAAACCTAATTTTTCATCGGATTCTATTTCATCCTTAACGCTTTTTATTTTTCTTATGATTCCACTAATATTTCTTAAATCATCATCTAAAGTATCCCTAAATTCTGTTTGCTTATGAGACAAGCTATCTGCTTTTTCTAAATGCTTTATTGAGTCATCAATAGCTTTTTCAAACTGTTCTTTTATTCCATCAGTATACTCATAAGCAACCTTTAACTCTGCTCCACTTCTAAAAGCTTCTAATGCCAATGGATACTTAGGGTCTAATATTTTGTTCAATTGGTTTAAGTGTTCACTATCTCCAATTATTTTATTCGATAAATCTTTATTGAAGAACCAATTTGTCCACTCTTGTAGTCTCTTATAATCTAGTTCTTCAACAGGATCCTCACTATCAAAATCAACTCCTAAAAACTCTATTATCTTTGACCGACTTAAACTGTCTGCCAAATAATTAAAATGGAAATTTGTATCATCCCAACCTTTAATTCCATAAAATGCATTTAATTCGATTTTTTCATAAAGCTGATAACCAACTATTAGTCTTCTGACATAATCCATTCTACTTCCAATCATTTTTGCAACTTCCTTACTAGCTTCAATAATTGTGGTTTCTGGATAGAAATCATTTCTTAGTTTTGTAACATAACGAGATTTTTCTAACAATCTCCATGATTTTATACCGGTAATATGTCTAAAACCTAAATATTTAAGGATCTCACTTTTATCTTCAAATATTAAACAGGGTAATTTGTCAGGTTTGTAATCTGATTCATTATTAACCAGTTGAACTTTTTTATCATATATTTTTGCGATCTCTGGGTTATAAATAAGTTTTACTGCTGAAAAACGTCTATTCCCTTCAATTACAGTATATTTTTCACCATTTGCTACAACTAACAACTGCTCGCCAGAGAAAAAGCCATTTTTTTTAATAGCCAGCATTAATTCAATCAAAGACGTATACTCTAAAAAGAAATTTATTATATCATTTTCTGTTTTGCCTGTACCCATTGATTGAGGAAGACGGGGGTTTTTGAAGTCAAGTTCTAACTTGTCAATTTGAGCTGCAAGCGATTCCGCCATCTCCTGGGGTGTTTTCGATACGGGCCTGAGCGACTTAAGTGGAACAAACAGATCCTTTTGTTCAAGAGATTGTTGCGACTTCAATGCCGGTAAAGTGGTGCTTCTTTGTATTCGCTGCCCGATAATGGAAGTGGGCGGCCGCAGAACTCCGGGTTGATAAGGGCTCGTACGAGTGATGGTACGGGTCTGCGAATAAAAACGAACTGGTTGGGTTCCGTAACTGTAGAACTGTCCTGCACCTGCGGAACGTCTCAAAAATGGGTAGAGAGTAGACGTACTAAGGTTGCTTCCAAAATCGGAAATCGCATTGTATGGCACAACACCGCGAAAATGTCTGCCTCCCCCCACATTGCCTGAAACTACCAAATTACCGCCAATAGAAAATGGGGCCGAGCTGCGAACCAGACCGCTGCTGTAATGGCTCGGCGGAACCGTTGCCGATCCAAGCGGATTCAAAGCAGCCGGATTCTGTATGGCTGAACCGTTCGCAGCTAACACGGCCGCCGACAGACATGAAACAAATATCACGCCTGCTATAATGGAAACTTTACTGCTCATAAAACTAAATACTCCCTGAACCGCATCAATGTTCGGGTGTCAATTTCTTGGCCCATTTCAGCTTATTGGCCAAAGTATCCCATTGCGTCCGTGCGGGATTATTTACTATAAGAAAATCGTTCTTTTGCCGCTCAACCT
>DAOVYZ010000002.1 GCA_030635365.1 Bacteroidales bacterium | reverse complement strand
TCGCCCTGATCACCTCCTCCATTACCATCTTCATTAGAAGCAATGCCTATACCTCTTTCTAAAAAAGCAGCCTCTGATGGCATGTCTCTTTCGTAATACAAAGTACGATTAACCATAGTGGTTACATGAGCAGCCTGTTCAGCTGAAAAACGCCCTACAAAAATATCAAGATAATGGTCATTTCCTACTATATAACCATACTTATTGTCAGTAGCATAATGATAGCGTATGGATTCTGGATCATCTGGATCATCTTGTGTCCAATAAATACTTTTTAATGTTGGTATTTGTGGATGGTCACCAACCAATAAAAGAAATGTTAATCCATTATCGTTGTAATAATCCTCAACATAAGTTTTAAGAGCGGCAGCGCTTCCAATTGTGGAATATCTAACTATTTCAACTTGCATCCCGATAGATCTTTTCCACTGAACAAAAGGTTGCATTTCGTCTTCAAAAGCATCGTGTGTAATAATTAGCATTCTACCTCCGTTTTCAGCTAACTTGTCATATTTTCCGGATTCTTTATAATTCAGGAATCGTCTCTTATATATAGGCTCGAAAACATTATCAGTTGGAACATCTGATTTGCTTCTTTGAAAAGTATTTAAGCCTTTTTTACCGGTTGAAGTAATACGAACAGTAATATCCTTGTAAACTCTTAGTATTTTACTGATTGGATTATATTGATAAGGCTGAACAGTAATTGCCTGTCCCCTGTAATCACGAATAATATACGGATCATTAAGATATGCTATTTCAGATGGGAAAAAAGCATCCGTTTGATATTCCGGGCCATATTCATAAGGTACATCTTTGGGATTGATTTTACGAGACATTGGCCCTTTTGAAGGTGCAATTTCAACATTTTTGATTTCAATATAATCAGAATTAATTACTTCAATTTTCATCTCATCATAATCCGGAATCATAATTGATTGAGATAAACGTGATAAATCAGGAGCACCTTTCTTTAGGATTGATACTCCTTTGGAGTTAATTAATACATTTGCATAACCTTTTGGGGTTAATACTTCTTGCAGTCCGTAAGCATTTTGATTAAACCGGACAACAATTTCTTTTTCTAATGATTTAACTAATTTAATGTCACTTTGAGTACTTTTCGCAGCATTTAAAAAATGCCATGTAGTTTTGTTTTGTGCTTGAACAAATACAAAACACGTGAGCATTAAAACAATAGTTAGTAATTTTTTTTTTCATACTGTTTAATTTTTTAATTAAAATTTTAAGGTTAATTATATCACTCTCAAAAAACTATCTTTTTAAGGATTTTATAATTACAGAAATCGCCAATATGTATAGTTGAATATTCTAATTTTTCTAATTAAAACTCCTGAAAATAAAATATGTACTTTAATTTCAGTTATAATAAACTATTAAAAAGGGTGTGAAAATAGTCATCAAAATTATGAGATAGTCAAGGCTTGGCTTTGTTAAATAACATAAAGTCAGTATTTTAATTTTTTAGCAACTTGATTATAGAGCCAAGCCTTGACTTTATGGACAATCACTTAGTTTTCTTGCACTCACTAATTAATTGAACTTAATTCCTTTTGCAAATTATTTATTGAAGCCTGATAATTTCCTAAGTTTTCTTCTTTTATTGGATCAACAGGTGGAGCTTTAATTTTAAGAGGATCAATAGGGTATCCATTTTTCCATACTCTAAAATCGAGATGTGGCCCTGTTGCATAACCCGTTCTTCCAACATACCCAACAACTTGGCCTTGCACTACTCTTTGACCCACTTTAATACCCTTAGGATATCTTGATAAATGGTTATAACCTGAAGTATAAACACTATTATGCCTAACTTTTATATAATATCCTGCTGATTTTGTATATCCCTTCTTAATAACTTTCCCATCACCAATACTATAGATAGGCGTGCCTTTTGGTGCAGCGTAATCTACTCCACGATGCGGCCGTCTTATTTTTAATATCGGATGTAATCTGCTATTTGAATATCCCGAACTAATCCTTGAAAATCTTAATGGTGCCTTAAGAAATTGCCGTCTCAGGCTTTTCCCGTTTTCATCGAAAAAACTTTTAACTCCATTCTGCTCATAGCTATATGCTAATAATTCTTCTCCCCCATGATTAAAACTAACAGCATAAATTTCACCTATACCTATCGGAATACTATCTACAAGTTGTTCATCATATATAATCTTAAATTTGTCTCCTTCTTCTAAACCAAAAAAATCGATTGTCCATGCATAAATTTCAGATAATCTTATCGCCATCATTGGGTCTATCCTGTTCTCAATCATTGTTGCCCATAATGAAGATGAAACAACTCCGGAACATGTTTTTCTTACATTAAGAATTTCCTTTTCGCCTTTTATAGCAAATGGTTCATCATGAAAAGCTATTTTCAGATATTCTGTCGGACTATGTTTATATACAAAATATTTTAGAGTTTTTGAACTATCCTTTGTATAGTATAATTTATAATGATTTCCTGCTTTAATTCTACGAATATCAAATACCTTTGAAGACCTAAAAGTTGCTTTGTTTACATTTGAATTATCCAAACCTGCTTCTGTTAGCAATTTTGCCAGATTATAATTCCTCCTGATTTTCTTCTGAGATATATTAAAGGAATCTATCACTATATCATATTCCTTCTGTAAATCATAGTAAATTATATTCTGGTCAATACCAACAGCATATATATCCTTATTTCTTAAAACTATACTACTCTCTAAAGGTTTAAGTAAAAAAAGCAGTATAAGTGTAATTATAACTAAACTTATTATGTATATTTTCTTAACATGCATATTATTAAGTATTTGCGATCAATATAAGAATAAAATACTAAATTTCAAACTATTACGCTTTTAATCGGTCAAAACCTTTACCATAAACACCCATAACACTGTTTACTGTGACAAATGCATCGGGATCTATATTTTTAACTATTTTCAACAAATTATTTGATTCCTGTTTTCTAACTAATACCATTAATATCTTTGATTTATCCTTGGAGTACCACCCAGTTCCATCAATTAAAGTTATTCCTTTATGTGTCTGACTTGTAATTTTTTCAGCAATCTCTTCATACATCTTTGAGAATATAAATAATTGTATTGTTCTTTTTGCGCCTGTTATAACAAGATCGATAGCATATGCAGTTACTGCCATTGTTACATAGCCATATACAATTTTTTCAATAGATTTAAAAATTAAAAAAGAAGATGAAATTATTAGTATATCTGCATAAAGAATGATTTTTCCCGGACTTACATTTCTGTACTTATTTATTACCATAGCAATAATATCAGTACCTCCGGTACTTCCTCCCTGACTAAAAACAATACCTACTCCTGCTCCCGATAATATTCCCCCAACTACTGCTGACATGAAATTCTCAGATACTATTGGTTCAACAATTATTCCCTGAAAAACAGAAAAAAACAATGTAAGCATAATCGTTGCGTAAATAGTTTTAATCCCAAAACTTTTACCTAATATCTTAATACTTACCGAAATTAAAATTCCATTAATAATTAGGTACGGAATCCATACAGGTATTCCTGTTGCATAAAAAACCAGAGCAGCAACACCTGACACTCCTCCTCCCGTAATTTTTGCAGGAATAAGGAATGCGGTCCAGCCTATGGCATTTATAAATAGGCCAAATGTAATTATTAAATAAGCTTTAAAATCCTTCAGAAACTTATTCATTGACTTATTATTTTAAATGACAATATTAATAATTTTCCTGGGCACAAATATTACTTTTCTTGGTGTTTTACCTTCGAGCCATTTTTGAGCCTGCTCATTTGTTAATACTCGATTCTCTGCTTCTTTAGCATCTATATCAATAGGAAGCTTTATTTTAAATCGCATTTTACCATTAAAAGAAACAGGGTATTCATATGTACTTTCCACTAAATATTTCTCATCTAATTCAGGGAATTTCGCACAAGAAATGCTTTCAGAGTTTCCACATTTTTGCCATAATTCTTCTGTAATATGTGGTGCAAATGATGAAAGTAATATTGTTAATGGTTCAAGAATCTTTCGCTTATTACATTTTAAATCTGTAAGCTCATTAACACATATCATAAAAGCACTTATTGACGTGTTAAATGAGAATCGCTCAATGTCTTCTTGTATTTTCTTAATAGTTTTATGCAATACTTTTAATTCTATCTCTGATGGAGTTTCGTCTGATATATTAAAATTATTTTGCTCATCATGAAACAACTTCCAAAATTTCCTAAGAAACTTAAATACCCCATCAATTCCGTTAGTATCCCACGGTTTTGACATTTCCAACGGGCCTAAGAACATTTCATACATCCTCAGTGTATCTGCACCATATTGCTCTATTATATCATCAGGATTTACAACATTGTATAATGATTTCGACATTTTTTCAACAGCATATCCACAAATATATTTACCACCTGCCTTGCCGTCAGGCAGATCTTCAAGAATAAATTTAGCTTCTTTATATTCAGGATCCCAATTTTTGAAAGCCTCTGTATCCAGAATATCATTGCTTACAAAATTCACATCAACATGAATTGGAGTAACATCATAGTCCTTTTTCAAATTATATGACACAAATTCGTTCGCCCCTTTTATTCTGTACACAAAATTCGATCGCCCCTGAATCATCCCCTGGTTAATTAGCTTTTTGAAAGGTTCATCTTTACATACCCAACCAATATCATATAAAAATTTATTCCAATAGCGAGAATAAACCAGGTGGCCTGTTGCATGCTCAGTACCTCCAATATACAAATCAACATCCTGCCAATACTCATTTACTTTTTTTGATACCAAAGTATCATTGTTTTTAGGATCCATATAACGCAAATAATATGCTGATGATCCTGCAAATCCAGGCATTGTGCTTAATTCAATAGGATAGCCATCTTCTGTTTTCCAATTTATTGCTCTTCCTAAAGGTGGTTCTCCCTTTTCTGTAGGTAAATAAGCATCTACCTCCGGCAGCTCAAGAGGCAAGTTTTCTTTACTAAGGGTATATGGAATCCCTTCTTTAAAATAAACAGGGAAAGGCTCTCCCCAATATCTTTGACGGCTAAAAATTGCATCCCGTAAACGATAATTTATTTTTCTTTCGCCTATTCCTTCTTCTTCAATATAATTTATGGCCTTTTCTATTGCTTCATTTACATTAAGATCATTAATAAATCCCGAATTGGCCATCCTGCCTTCTTTCGAATCATATGAGTCTTCCCATGTAGCCGGATCCGTTGGTTCTTCACCTTCTTTAACTACAACTTGTATAATTGGTAATTCAAAATAACGGGCAAATTTAAAATCCCTGCTATCATGACCCGGAACAGCCATTATTGCTCCGGTACCATATCCCATAAGTACATAATCACTTATGTAAATTGGGATTTCCTCATTTGTTAAAGGGTTTAAAGCATACCCTCCCGTAAATTGCCCACTCACGGTTTTTGCATCTGCCATTCGTTCTCTCTCGGACCTTTTCTTTGTTTCATTAACATAGTCCTCTACCTGCTTCTTATAGTCACTTGTAGTCACTTTTTCAACCAAATCACTTTCCGGAGCTAAAACCATAAAAGTAACTCCCCAACTTGTATCAGGCCGTGTGGTAAAGATTTCCATTCCCAAATCCTGCCCTTTTACTTTAAAGATCATCTCAGCACCTTCCGAACGGCCAATCCAATTCCTTTGAATTTCCTTCAAAGAGTCAGTCCATTCCAGTTTTTCTAAATCATTCAAAAGCCTTTCAGCATAGGCAGAAATTCTTAATGACCATTGCTTCATTTTCTTTTGAATCACCGGATGGTTACCTCGTACCGAGAATCCTTCTTTTACTTCATCATTAGCCAATACTGTTCCTAGCTCAGGACACCAGTTTACCATTGTATCTGCCAAATAAGCCAATCGATAATTCAGTAATGTTTTTTGTTGCTCTTTTTCGGTTTTAGCATTCCAATTATCGGCAGTAAATATCATTTCCTCATTGCATGATGCATCAATACTTTTATTTCCTTCTTTTTCGAATATCTCTATTAACTCATTTATAGGTTCAGCCTTACTGTTTTTATTGTTATACCAATGTTCAAACATCTCTATAAAAACCCATTGTGTCCATTTATAATAATCAGGGTCGCAGGTACGAAGTTCCCTGCTCCAGTCGTATGAGAAACCTATTTTCTCTAATTGCTCTTTATATCTTTTAATATTGTTATCGGTTGTAATTGCAGGATGTTGCCCTGTTTTTACAGCATATTGTTCTGCAGGCAAACCAAAAGCATCATATCCCATAGGATGAAGCACATTAAACCCCTTTAATCTTTTATATCTGGAATAAATATCAGAAGCGATATACCCCAGCGGATGCCCAACATGCAAGCCTGCTCCCGATGGGTATGGAAACATATCTAAAACATAATATTTAGGTTTTGACTCATCAACTTCAACTTCAAAAGTTTTATTTTCTTCCCAAAATTTCTGCCACTTCTTTTCTATTTCTCTAAAATTATACTCCATGCTTTTCCCATTAAAAAGTTGTAATTAGTCTCAGCAAGAAAACGCCAATAATTTCGCCTGCCTGTTCGGCAGACAGGTTACTCTTGTTTTGAAAACAATCATTTACAACAGTAAACTCCTGATTTTCAAAACCACGAAAGCCTACCTGTTCGGCAGACAGGCCTCATTCTTGACGTTTTAGCTTCGCTGAGATCGTAAACTAAGTTCTTACTTGAGACTTAGTTTTCTTGCAAGCTAATTATCAAACTGCGAAATTAGAAAAACTTTGGCAAATATTGGCAATCAGGCTTGAATAATAAACAAAATAGATAATCAATAAAATTTTTAGATGTAGTTAATTATTTTTTTACATTTGCAATCTTGCCGGCCCAGTAGTTCAATGGATAGAATATCAGATTTCGGCTCTGAGGGTTGGGGGTTCGAGTCCTCCCTGGGTCACTAAAGAAGGGATTTACACTTTTGTGTGAATTCCTTCTTTTGATTTAAGTGAGAAGGAGAATAATCAAAGGGGTTCGAACTAAGCGAACATAGTGAGCGTTCTCATGAGTCTAGATTAAATCTAGACGAATAATCCTCCCTGGGGTCACAAATTGAAAAAGTTCGCCGAATGGTGGACTTTTTTTAATTTGACGGTACTGGAAGACGAGAAGCCTGTCCCGACCGGAGCGACAGCACAACGTCGGGGAATCCTCCCTGGCCCACTAAAAAAGTACCCTCCCGGATGCTTTTTGTTTTTGAGCATATTCTTATAGCTTTGCGTTATAATTTAACTCGCCTTATGGATTTGCATGAACTTAACCGGAATATTTTACTTGATTTAGTTAAAACCAAAATGCCGTTTGGAAAATACAAAGGTACTTTACTATGTGATTTACCCGAATATTACCTGGTTTGGTTTCACCAAAAAGGTTTTCCACAGGGAAAGTTAGGGGTTTTGATGGCTACAATGTATGAAATTAAACTAAATGGATTGGAGGATCTTTTAAAACCTCTAAAAAAACAATCTTAAAGATATTCAATCCCAATTTTTCTTTCTATTTTTGCCCTGTGGTGGATTTTCTTTTTCAAAGAAAACCTTAATATGGGAATCCGGTGATCTTGCTTCAGACAAGAAATTCCGGAGCTGTACCCGCAGCTGTAGGTTCTAATTTTTCTTAATATTTGCAAACGAAGTGAAGCAAATGTTTAGAAAAAAGAATCCCGATAAAAATTGAATAGCATGAAATTTTTAATCGGGACCTTTATAAAGTTTTTCCAAATCCATCGCCACCTTGGTATTCAGGGGAAGGCAACGGAAAGACAGAACAAGCCAGAAGACCTGCCATAATGTAGTTAATATTAAATCAAACTTCGGGGAGAAAGTTTTGTGATTAGTATTTTAATTTTCCTGAAGCTAAAACATTGCTGAATGAAAGCTTTTACATCGTGGAGCGGAGGTAAGGATTGCATACTTGCATTGCATCGGTTCATAAAAAATAAGGGCAATACAGTCTCTTATTTAGTTAATATGTGCGAAAATGATATGGGTTATTCACGGTCGCATGGTATTAAATCGAGTTTTATTAAAGAACAAGCCAATTGCATTGAGATACCTGTTATCCAAGAAAAAGCAGGCAGTTCCTACGAAACCGGTTTCAAAAATATCATTTCAAAATTGAAAAATGAAGGTGTTACAGCCGGAGTTTTTGGAGATATTTATTTACAAGAACACAGAATATGGATTGAACGTGTATGTTCCGATATGAACATAGAAGCTGTATTTCCTTTATGGGGAAATAATACAAAAGATTTACTAAAGGAATTTATTGATGAAGGCTTTAAAGCTCTTACTGTATCGGTACGATGCGATAAGCTTTCAAAGGATTGGTTAGGACTGCAGCTGAACGATGAATTTTTAGCAAGGGTTTCTCAAATTGAGAATATTGACCCTTGCGCTGAAAATGGAGAATATCATAGTTTTGTATATGATGGCCCAATTTTTAAAAAGGCAGTACCTTATACTAAAGGTAAAATATCAACCAGGGATAATCATTATTTTTTAGAATTAAATTAGAATAAACCAATATGAGCAATTATATAAAAAGGATTTTAGTTTCACTCATAGCTATCTTTTATTTTGGATTAAGCTCCGGGCAGGAATACCACAGGATTATCTCGTTGGCTCCTTCACTTACAAAAAGTATTTACTATTTAGAGTCAAAAGATAAACTTATTGGTTGTACCAGTTATTGCGAAATTGCCAAACCTGATAATAAAGATATTATTGCCACCGCAATAAAAGTAAACCTGGAACAAGCTGTAAAACTCAAGCCCGATATAGTTATCGCAACCGGAATAACGAATCCCGAGACATTGGAATTTTTTAGAAAGTTTGGAATTAAAACAGAGGTTTTTGAAACACCTGAAACTTTTTCTGAAATTTGTAACCAGTTTACCAGGCTTGGAGAACTTGTAAATAAACAAAGTCTAGCGAGCTCAATAATTACCAAATCTACATCTAAAGTTGACAGCCTAAAAAACTTATATAAATGGGAAGATCCTCCTAAAATATTTATCCAGATAGGAGCCAAACCTTTATTTGCTGTTACGGCAAATAATTTCATGAACGATTACATAAAGAAGATGGGTGGAGTAAATGTGGCTGCAGAATTAAAAAGAGGTACTGTTTCAAGAGAGTATATTCTTGCACAAAATCCCGATATAGTTATCATAGTTACCATGGGTATTGTCGGGGAAGAAGAAAAGAGAATCTGGAAAAGTTATAAAAGCTTAAGTGCATCAAAAAGTAAACATATTTATATTATTGATTCGAATATTGCATGCACCCCAACACCTATATCTTTTACCGAAACACTGGGAATTATTTTTAATCTCATCAACTAAAACTATGGAAGATACTAAATATGGTTTAATACATATATATACCGGTAATGGCAAGGGCAAAACAACATCTGCTGTTGGTTTGGCAACCAGGGCACTGGGGCATGGCTTAAAGGTTTGTTATTCGTCATTTCACAAAAGGCCTGAGTTGTATGGCTATAATGAAATACAAAGCCTCCGGAAACTTAATGCTAAAGTTCTTAACTTTGCCAAAGGCCATCCGCATTTAGATAAAAGTTTAGATACAAATGTTATTAAAAAGGAAGCCCATGAAGCTATTGATACTTTAAGTGATTTATTAAAAAAAGAATATTTTGACCTGTTAATTATGGATGAGATACTAATATCTGTGCGCGATGGTTATTTAGCTGAAGAAGCCTTGATTGAGTTTGTAAAAAATAAACCTGAAAATTTGGAATTAATATTGACAGGCAGGGGGGCAACAAAAAATTTAATTGACCTTGCAGATTATGTTAGTGAAATTAACGATATAAAACACCCATACAATAATGGTATACAAAGCCGTAAAGGAATTGAATTTTAAAATATGAATAGAACACCTGAAAAGGAGTATTTACAACAAAACACTTCGACATGCTTCGATAAACTCAGCATGACATTATTCAGTGTGACTAATTAGATTTTAACATGTTGTCATATTGAGCCTGTCGAAATATAGACAACAATAAAAATTCAGGCAATATCATTTTAGTAGAACTTAATTAATATAAAAAATTGAAATTAGTGCATTTAACTTAAATTCAGACTCGTGAAAAACAAATACCAAAGTTGGATTTTATTTTTATTTATATCAATTATACTGGTATTAGTTGCTTTTACTATCTCATTATTAATAGGAGGGGTTGATATTTTTGCAAAAAGTTTACTGGACAACAACAGCATTGAAAATGATATTGTAACTAAAATCAGGATTCCCAGGGCAATATTAGCATTTTCAATTGGAGGAGCTTTAAGTTTAACCGGGGCATTGTTGCAGGGCATTTACCGTAATCCTTTGGTAGAACCCTATACATTGGGGATTTCCGGAGGTGCTGCTTTTGGAGTTGCTGTTTGTATAGTCCTGGGACTGCATTTAAGCCTTGGCATTTTTGCATTGCCATTATCAGGATTCTCAGGCTCGCTAATTACAATTTTTCTGGTTTATTTTTTAAGCATAAAAAACGGTGGTATAAATATAAACCGTATGCTATTAATAGGTGTAATGATAAGTTTTGTAGCAAGCTCCTTAATGATGTTCCTTATGTCAATAAGCTCCACGGAAGATCTGCATAGTATCGTTTTTTGGATCATGGGGTCATTAGACGAGCCCAATACATCTTTAGTCAGGATCATGCTTCTTTCCTCTATCGCCGGGCTTATTATTTCCTACTTTTTTGCACGGCCACTTAATGCCCTAAGGCTTGGAGAAACAAAAGCACAACATCTGGGAATAAATTCCACAGTTACCATCCGAATTCTGTTTATTACCGCATCATTACTTACCGGGGTTTGTGTTTCTGTAGCAGGAATAATTGGCTTTGTAGGATTAGTAATTCCACACATAATACGGTTGGTAATTGGCTCCGACTATAGAATTTTCTTAATCGGGTCATATCTCGGAGGTAGTTTCTTTTTATTAATAAGCGATATTATAGCCCGGACAGTAATATCACCAAATGAGCTCCCCATCGGGGTTATTACAGGAATAGTTGGGGGAGTCGTGTTTATTATCGTTTTGGGAAAAGTTAAATTGAAATCAAAAACCGCATAGCATGACAGATTATTTATCACTACAAAATATTTCATGCGGATATGGTACCATGTTCAATTTAAAGGATATTAGCTTTTCATTAGATAAAGGAGTATTTGCAGGAATTATAGGCCCTAACGGATCTGGAAAAACAACTTTGTTTCGTGGAATATCGGGTGAGTTAAGTATAAAAACAGGTAGCATTAGTTTAAATAAAAATGATCTTAAAACAATGCCTCCAAAAGAAAAAGCATGCAACCTGGCTATTGTTACCCAGTTTACCGACACCATGGATATTACGGTTGAAGATTATGTCTTAATGGGAAGGTTACCCTACAGAAACAAATACCGCTTTTTTGAAACCAAAGAAGATATTGAGCTTGCCAATAAATACATGAAACTAACCGATGTGTTTAAACTTAAACACAAACACATGTCGCAATTAAGCGGTGGAGAACAACAATTGGCAAGTATAGCAAAGGCTTTAACTCAAGAACCCAATTTGTTATTACTGGATGAGCCGACATCACACCTTGATATTACACACCAAATTCAAATACTCAACCTGATCCAAAGTTTAAGTTCAGACTTAGGGATTACAGTTTTAATGATTATTCATGACCTAAATCTTGCAGGAGAATATTGTGACCGGTTAATCATGATGAACAACGGGCAAATACATATAAAAGGGATACCTGAGGAAGTCTTAACCTACAATGTAATTGAAGATGTTTATAAAACGATTGTCATTACACAAATCAATCCTTTATCCAAGAAACCTGTAATTTTTCCGGTATCAGAAAAAACCTTGAAAAAAAATCGAATTTAAAGAACAATACATTACAGGCGGGATACCTTATTTAATAAAACCCGGTGAAACGCTATAACAAACCGGGAAAAACCTAATTACTTAAATCATAGTCTACTCATTAATTAATTCAAATAATAAATCACGAGTAATTTCGCCATAAATACCATCAATAGTTATTCCTCTTTTATGTGATTGTAGGTCCTTAACAGCTTTCATTGTTGCCGGGCCAAAATCGCCATCGCTGGTACCACAATTAAATCCTTCGGATTTAAGAGCATTTTGCAACTGTTTTACAACTGTACCTTTATCTCCGATTTTAAGTATAGGATCGGGTAGAGTAATCATTTCTGAATAACTTAACCTGCGAAAGCCTAAAACCGTATCTGCCCCATAGGCACTTAAAGATACCTGATTACCCTGATTACCACCAAGGCAGTACACCCGTTTTAAGTTAGACGAATAGCCCAAAAATATCCCTACATGCCCCTTCCATGATTCGGGTTTATCCCGCCAGAAAATTACAATATCGCCGGGCTCCGGTTCTGTATCAACATTACGCCCAACGCGAAGCCATGAACGTGCATTGGCTTTTTTACTTCTTTCAAGCCCTGCTTTCATAGCAACCCAATTTACAAAAATGCTGCACCAGGGAGTTTCATCATCGTTTACCCAGGTAAATCCTGATTCTTGAGCATATTTTACTATGGTAGGATTGTCTTCTGACCCTCAATTTCTTTTTCTCCAAGTTCATTGAAGGCAATTTTCAATAGTTTATCCATGATATCAGTAATTTGTTTCTTTTTAGTGTCCATTCGTCCTCATTGAAATACTTAGGGAAAATTAAAGGAATTAAAACTGTAGTTAAAAGCCCTGCAAAAGCACCGCAAATACTCATGTATGCAGAAAATATAATATAATTTGGATTATTCTCAAGTCCAAACGGTTTAAAAAGAACCAGGAATAAAAACACACAAAAACCAATGGGCACTATTTGCTTTATTCTTCTCGAAGGTATAAAAGAAAATGGATACGGACGATTTAGAAATTCAAGCATCGGATTATTCGTTTATGTCTTAAACAAAAGTAGCTAAAAATACTAAAATCTCTAATTGTTATAAAACGTATTTGATTATGTTGGCTTCTAATTGTCACTTTAGTGTTTAATCAAAGATTTCCTTTTTAAATCCATAATTATTTTTGTATCTACCCAAAAAATATCCGTGTTTCCATTTCGAGTACTGGTAAAAAATAAATATTTTCCGTCAGAAGTTAGATAGGGCCTATTCTCAGATGATTCAGAATTTATCTTTTCACCTAAATTAACAGGAAGAGACCATTCTCCATTTTTTTCCTGAAATGAAACATACAAATCATCTTCTCCATAGCTTCCTTCTCGATATGAGGTAAAAATTAAAAAGCTTTCATCAGCTGAAATGTAAGGATCCCCTTCTGTGCCTATTGTATTGATCCGTTCACCAAGATTTTCTACAGTTTTATATACTCCATTTTCAGGTTCTGATCTATAAATGTCACAATCGCCAAATCCACCTTCTCGCTTACTAAAAAAATATAAAACTCCATCCTTTGTAACTGAAGGCCATGTGTCAAAATATTTCGTATTAATTGGATAAGGAAATTTAATAGGTTCGTTCCATTGATTTTTATTGTATTTTACTTTCCAAAGATTTATATCAAATACTTCTCCATCTTCATTGAAAGGTAACCACCATGCATAAATAATTTCATCACCATCCTTTGGATTGGGGAAATCAAAATACCAAGGTTTTCCCAAATGTTTAGTGAGTACAGGATCTGTCCATTGCCCATTAACTTCTCGGATAGTATAAACAGGATCTTTTGCCCAATCTGAAAAACCAGTTGGTATTCGATCAAAAATAATATAGGCCCCTTCGTTAAAAATCCCAAATAATGCTTCATTTTCGTTGGTCGAGATAATATCTGGTCCAAATATCTCAGCTTTATCTTTGGGTGGTTTTTGCCCAAGATATGAACCTTTTAACCTTGGAACATCAGGATTGTCTTCTATTCTTTCCTGAGAAAATACATTACTTAGTACTACTAATAATGTCAAAATAGATAGTGCTTCTTTTCTCATAGTTTTGCTCGTTAAAATATGTTTGGTAACGGCCCTGCGTTAAGTTACGTACGGATTTACTCACTTCGTTCATGAGAAAAGTTCCGCCTTGTTTCGTTATCCACCATTGAACAACTTTACTAAGATAAAACTTAGTCAGCAAACCACCAAAACCCCGCATGTAGTTTGAACGTTGAGTATAAGAACAGTAGCCGATTGCGGGTGAATCACCTATCAAACCGTTACAATTTTGAAGCGGGCTACAACCGCTCAAAAAGCTACTATCTCGGCTATTATTTTTACACATTATTGTGCCTATGTTGCTATTAACATACAATATCATTTTTTAATTAAATGCCCCATAGGTACAATCTGAACCAACCTTTATTTGTGAATTTTAATAACATAATTCAGCCTTGCTTAATGTACCCGACTTCCATATTCATCAACTTTTTTCTTCTTTTTCGAATCATCCGTCAAAATAATTAGGTTTCCTTCTGCCGTAGCGGTTCCGTTTGGCCCCATCCTATGCTCTTCTCCATTAATGATGAATACAGTCTCTTTATCCCCCCAATTTATCTTTTTTATCAACACCTCCTTATTTTCAAGGATTACTATTTCATGTTTCTCACTATAATCACCTATTAGCTTTGCCTTATTGCCTTTAACAGAATATAATTTACCAAATTTGACCGCATATGTTGGCTCCTCTTTGGTATATATTAAATAACCGATAGCAACCAGGGTGACTATTACACTTGCTAAAATAATTAGTTTTGTTTTAAATGTGAGATGGGCAATTGCTTGTACAATTTTTTTCATATTCATTTGATTTAAGTTATTTTAAAAGTATTCATTTACTTATTATACTTATAGTATTTGCAGCACTATTCTTTTTTGCAATTAGGCACAACGGCCCTGCCATAAAAATAGTGCGGGTTTTCGCACCATTTCAGTATCACCCGTTACCGAAAGTTAAAGATAACTAAAATTGTCAAAATACCACCAAAACCCCGCATGCTTTAAGACCCAATGGGCTGGTCTAACCATAATCCAAGTATTTTGACATTTTTTCTCTAAAGAATTCCACAGCCAGTTTCTCATTACTTGAAATCATGTTTCGTGCTTTTTCATAGCAAACATCAATAGAGTCTTGTATCTTTTGGACTTTACTTAATTTTGCTTGTATCTTTTTTTCTATTTCTTCATGGGTGCCACCATAAGATTGGGAATGCCTATAACTTCCGCTATTAGAGGATATAAAATTATCAAGTGCCCATATATAGTCAAAAAGTAATTGATCATTTGCAGGTAAAGGATGACGTTTAGCAATTTCAAGAATAGTTCTTCTTGTACTAACCCAACCATCATTTTTCCCGTAAGGTATAAAGTTTTTAAGAAGCTTTAAAGCATTGTCTAAATTACCTAAACTTCCAATAATATTTAATAAGTGTAAATGAAAATTTCTGTTGTAGTCTTTAATATCTTTCCTATTTAATAAGTTCTCGGCATATTTAAGGCCAGTTTTTCCAGCATGTGTGTACACCATTTCCATTCCTTCAGTACCGGCCACGTACATGGTACCTTTGTCATCTATGTAATAAGTTGAGGTATGGGCTTCAACAGCAGCAGTTCCCAGTTGACTGAGAAGTTTAATAATATTATGGTGAACGCTCGAAAGTTGATAGTTGTCAAGAAGATGCCAAAGTTCTACCATTGCCGAATTTGTGCCGTTTGCAGCTAATTCAAAAAGTTCTTGAAGAAATTTTACCTTCATCTTAGGTGATTCCTGCTCAATATTACTTTTTAGTCTCTTGCAATAATGATCCGGATGTTCTCTAAGTTCCTTTTTATTAACGGCATGGATCCGTTTTCGAACTATAAGGCTTATAACAAATATTCCTGCAATAACCGATAAGCTTATATATAACCAATTCATAAATATTTTCTATTTCCCTACTCATAAGGTTTTTCGGTTACACCCCGTTTTTTAAAGTGGGTTCTGGTCTCCACCGTAATTTATTTTTTAGTCAAATTTGTTTTTCAAACTTCTTTACTTCTCTTTTCAATCCACTAATTCGTTTCCTAAACTTGCCCATAACGGTTTTTGGGTATCCCGTTACCGAAAGTTAAAGATAGCAAAAATTGTCAAAATACTACCAAAACCCCGCATGCTTTAAGACCCCGCTGTAGGTTGTGCCGCCTACAAACTTTCATGTTTTCTTCAACCTAAATGGCACATACCTCTATTCAAGAAGACGTATTTTATATATAATTACACTTCCATCTTCCGTGACAGAAAGTTAATATGAATTCAAAACTTATAATAACTTATTTTAAAATTTCTATCAACAAATCTAGTTAAAAATATTACTTTTGCTTTCAAGTTGGTTTTTCAATACATTAATCTTGTATTGGAATGAAAAGGGAATCCGGTGCTCCCGCCACAAGCGAGAAATTCCGGAGCTGTACCCGCAGCTGTAAGTCCTTGAATATTTTTGAGATTACTTTTGCCACTGCCTCGCTCCCGATAGCTATCGGGACGAGGTGGGAAGGCCTCAAAAAAATGGACAAGCCAGAAGACCTGCCAATAATACATCATAGCTTTCGGGATAGAAGCGAAGTGGTTTTAAAATTAAATCACTCACTCAAGTTCCATTTTACAACCCGGGAAGTAAACCGGAACCGACGAAAGTTTATGGCTGTCAATTTTTAATGTTGAACCATAAAACTTGAAAAATGAGAAAATTAGTATTTTTTGGCTTATTATGCCTGTTGGGAAATAAAAGTTTTTCCCAGGAACAAGACTCTGTTAAGGTTTATGACCTTGATGAATTAACTATTTCTGCTACGAGAATGAATACTCAATTAAAACATATTCCGCAGAAAGTTGAAATTATTGATGAAACGGTAATAAATTCAATACCTTCTGAAAATATTGCAGAACTATTGAAGAAAACGACAAATCTGGATATTATACAATATCCCGGACTAACAGCGACAGTTGGAATGAGAGGATTTTCACCAAGTGCCCATTCGCGTAGTTACACACTATTATTAATTAACGGGAAACCTTCGGGGGTAACAAATTTAGCTGCCATTAATACCGAAAATGTTGCCCGGATAGAAGTAATAAAAGGGCCTTATTCTGCATTATACGGATCGGATGCCATGGGTGGTGTTATTAATGTTATTACCAAAACCGGGACTAAGGAAACAAAAGGAAAAATTTCCATTGCAGCCGGGAGTTTCGGTTCTTTAAAACTAAGCGGTAACGTATCGGGGCAATTGAATGACAAAACATCTTTCGCTTTGGGTTATTCGAGAAACGAACAACAAAAGGACTACAGAATTGGCAGTAAAAATGCCCTTAAATTATCTGAACAAGAAAAATTAATGCTCGACAAAGCATCCAATGGCGATATTATGAAAAATTCAAAATACCAGACCAATCATATTAACGGGCAGTTGGATCATGCGCTTAATAAAAACTGGGAAGTTAGTACCGAAGTTCTTTACACTTTTGCCCACGATGTAGAAACCCCGGGAAATTATTGGGGTAGTTATACACAAAGTAAGAAAGATATTGACCGGTTAAATCTCTATGGCAATATTAAATACACTACTGATAAAAACTCACTTGAGGTAAGTCCTTATTTCGCAAATGAGATCAATCCTTTTTATACTAATGTATCAGATACCTGTTTTGTATCTTTTAAAAGCAAAGTAAAAGAGTATGGTTTCAAGATGCATGATAATTTTAGTTTTGGTGATATAAAATTCCTTATTGGAGCCGATTTAGATATTCATGATTATCGGTCAGAGCGTTTCCAAGCAAAAGCAACACCAACAAATCCTTATTCACCAAATCATAAGAATACAAAAGCAGCTCTATTAGCTCAAATATCATATTCTACCGGAGGATTAGATATTAATGCAGGTGCCCGCTACGATAATATTTCGTATGATATTGAGAAAAATGATTCCTTAATGGGTACCGGAGGCAGCGAAACATACAATGCTTTTAATCCATCAGTTGGTGTGCAGTACACACTGCCTATAAACCTAAAATTCCATGGTAGCTACGGAACTGCTTTTTCAGTCCCCGAAGCATTCAAAGTTGCTGGATATTACAGGGTATCGGAATATTTTGCAGCATGGAATTTTTGGTGGATTAAAAATTATGTTGGAAATCCTGATTTAAGACCTGAAAGTTCAGCAACATTTGATTTAGGTTTAAATTATTCTTTCAATAACAGGTTAATTTATGCCGATTTAACTTACTTTCAGACAAAGCATAAAGATAAAATTGTTGAATATACCTATAACGATACTACTTCATATAAAAATGCCAATAATTCTAACATGAAAGGTATTGAACTTTTATTATCATCTAATTTAGGTAATTTGATTAATAACAAATTTAAACTGGAACTATACGGCAACTTTACTTTTATGCTTGAAAATACAGTGGATGAAACATTAACCGGATCAACCGGAAACGATAGTATTGTTACACGCGATATGAAATATACCCGTAATAGCAATGGTAATTTTGGTATTTTCTTCGATAATTATAAAGGCTTTTCTACTCGCCTGAACGCACGATACATTGGAACACGATTAGAAGAAGACCGGTTTTCAGCACTAAGGCCTGATTTAACTGTCAGTAATTATTATGTAGAAGGAGGATATACTGCTGCCGATAAAATACTTGAACACCCGGATTATTTAATTTTTGATTTCTCAGTATACTATACTTTCCAAAAGAATAAAAGATTTGGTATTGCAGTTTCTAATTTATTAGATGAAAACTATTCTGAAAAAGATGGTTACAATATGCCGGGTAGATTTATTTCGGGCAACTTTGTGTATTCTTTTTAAAGTATAAGAATTATGAAGATATTTAAAACTATAATTTACAGCCTTGCCATAATTTTTATGGCAAGCTGTTCAAATGATAAATCTGGGCAATTAACAGGTGATATAACTGTAGAAATTAACTATGGTGCACACAAAGAAAAACAAAAAACGATTGCATGGAAACCGGAAATAACAGCCCTGGAAGCATTGCAATATGCTGCAACTATTGAAACACATCCCGTTTCCAATTTTGTTTTTGTAACATCTATTGATAATGTAAAAGGTGAACGTGGTGTAACAGCATGGTATTATAAAATAAATGGCAAATCACCTGATAAATTAGCAATAAATACAATATTAAACCCGGGAGATACAATTACCTGGATTTATAAAAAAGATGTTTGCTCTGCTTCAGTTGATAATTGTAAAAAATAGCTTTACAAAATATTGATATTATATCTTTAACCTTAAAATAGAACGCCGATAAAACTGATCCCAAACCTATTTGGGAACGCTGATTAACACAGATTCTTAATTAATCCGTTTAAATCAGCGTTAGTATTCGTATTATCCGCGTTCTTTTTTTAAATTTGTTAAAAACCCCGAATAATAAATGCAAAAGCTTCGCCCTATTATGTTTGTTGGTACCGGCTCAGATGTTGGAAAATCAGTAATAAATGCAGCATTTTGTAGGATTTTCCTTCAAGACGGTTATTCTCCTGCTCCTTATAAGGCTCAAAATATGTCGCTAAATAGCTATGCCACACCAGATGGTTTAGAGATTGGCAGGGCCCAGGCAGTCCAGGCAGAAGCTTGTGGGATTGATTGTAGTGTAGAAATGAATCCAATACTTTTGAAACCAACGGATAACCTGAACTCCCAGATTGTTTTAAATGGTAAACCCATTGGCAATAAATCTGCCAGCGAATATTTTATTGATACTGATAGGGATTTATTATTTAAAGAAGCTATTAATGCATTTGAAAAACTGGACAAGAAATATAACCCAATTGTAATTGAAGGAGCCGGGAGTATTTCAGAAATGAATTTGTGGGATAAGGATATTGTAAATATGCGTGTGGCTGTTAAAACAAAAGCTTCAACATTTCTAATTGCCGATATTGATAAAGGAGGTATTTTTGCCAGCGTTTATGGCAGCATAGAACTGCTACCTCAAGAAGAAAAGGATGCTATTAAAGGTATTATTATTAATAAATTCCGTGGAGATATTAATTTATTTACTGAAGGTAAAAAGATTCTTGAAAAACTTACAGGGAAACCTGTAGTGGGTATTATTCCATATTACAGGGATATCTTTATAGAACAGGAAGATTCTGTAGTTCTTGAGAGTAAATCAATTACCTCAAGCACAGGAAAAATAAATATAGCAGTTGTATTGCTTAAGCATATGTCTAACTTTACTGATTTTAATATGCTTGAACAATTGTCTAATGTGCATCTTTATTATGCTATGAGTACCGAAGAACTTTTGAACGCAGATATAGTAATTATTCCCGGATCAAAAAATACAATCTCTGATTTAATGTATTTGAGAAATACAGGAATAGCAAAAACTATTTTAGAAATGCATAAAATCGGGAACCCCGTTTATGGTATTTGTGGAGGTTTTCAAATAATGGGTAAAGAAATAAGAGACCCGGATCATGTTGAAGGTTCCATTGAGACTCTTCCCGGATTAGGAATTTTACCGGTTGTTACAACATTATCTAAAGAGAAAAAAACAGAACAGTGCCAATTTACTTTTCGAAATGGTAAAAATATTTGTACAGGCTATGAAATACATATGGGAGAAACAACTTCAAAACATGAGAGCCCATTATGTGTTATCAATTCTACCGAAAATGATGGATACTATTTGAATGAAAAGACCTGGGGAACATATTTACATGGGATCTTTGACAATGCTTTTGTAATAGATCAAATATTAAAGTTTCATGATCCCGACACAAAAGTTAAAGTCGATTTTCAGAAGTACAAAAATGAAAATTACGATAAGTTAGCTAATCTGGTGCGAGAAAATGTTGATATGGATAAAATTTATGAATCATTAAAATATGATTGAAGGCCACGGTAACGATATTTATAAATATAAGGGTAAAATAATAGCCGACTTTAGCTCAAATATTGTTTATTACGGTATATCATCAAAACTTGAGAAGCATCTTGCTCAAAATACCGGTATAATTGTCAATTATCCGGAACCCGATGCAATTAGTCTTCAAAAAGAAATAGCGCAACATCATAAACTGGATCAAAATAATGTGCTTGTAACTAATGGTTCTACAGAAGCATTTTATTTAATAGCTCAATTATTTCATGGCAAGAAATCCTTGATAAACATTCCATCTTTTTCCGAATATGAAGATGCATGCAGGTCTCACAAGCACATTATAGAATTTCTACCAAATGAATCTATACTTTCGAAGAATAAAATTTCCGGAGATACAATATGGATTGGGAACCCAAACAACCCTGATGGTAAAACAATAACATTAGAACAAATACAGAATTTAATAAAATACAATCCAGATACTTATTTCATAATTGACGAAGCCTATGCTGAATTGAGCATTAACCATGAATCTTGTATCACATTAATTGACAAATATTCTAACTTAATTATATTACGTTCGCTTACCAAAAGTTTTGCAATACCTGGAATACGATTAGGTTATATTGTTGCAGATGAAACTATCCTTAAGAAATTACTTTATATAAAAGCCCCGTGGAGTGTTAACTCATTGGCAATTGAAGCTGGCAAATATATTTTACAAAATTACAATAATCTGTTACCAGACATACATGATTTGGTTCAACGATCTAAAAAATTGCAACATGAATTACAGAAAATTCCCGGCATTGAAATATTTGAATCAAACTGCAATTACTTTTTAGTAAAACTGAAAAAAGGAAGCTCAGCTGAGCTTAAAAATTTTCTAATAAATAATTGTGGAATATTAATTAGGGATGCTTCAAATTTTAAAGGACTGGATAATACATATTTTAGACTTTCTGTTCAAAATGAAAGAAACAATAACAATTTAATAAAGGGAATCAAAGATTGGTTTTTACTAATTTATATATAAACCCCTATTATTTTATTATTCCTTTAATTGCAGGATTTATTCTTGATTCAATTTTAGGGGATCCTTTATGGCTTCCTCATCCTATACGTTTGTTTGGCAATTTAATTACCTTAATTGAAAAGAAACTTAATTCAAAAAACTATAAAAAACCCAAAGGAGTAATAAGTGTTATACTTTTGGCAGCCTTTGTATTTTCTATTCTTTTTATTACTGAAAAGGTAATTATACAATATCAATACATCTATTATTGTTTTACTACCATAATGATATTTTATGGAATCGCAAATAAGAATCTAATTACAGAAACTCTTAAAGTTGAGAAAAAATTATCAAATGAAGGAATTGAAGCAGGAAGAAAACAATTAAGCTTTATAGTAGGTAGAGATACATCTGAACTATCCGAAAATAAAATCAGAATTGCTGTATTAGAAACATTAGCAGAAAATTTAAGTGATGGTGTTATTGCTCCTCTTTTTTATTATGCCATTGGAGGTATACCTTTATTATTTACGTACAAAATAATTAATACCCTTGACTCAATGATTGGATATAAGAGTGAGAAATATAAGGATTTTGGTTGGTTTGCAGCTAAATTAGATGATTTTGCGAATTATATTCCAGCACGAATTACAGCATTTTTAATGGTATTAATTACATTAAGTGATAAAGGATTCTTTTTTATTTTTAAATATGGTAATAACCATGCAAGTCCTAATGCAGGTTACCCTGAAGCCGCTTTAGCCGGTATTCTTAATTGTCGATTTGGTGGCCCTAATATGTATCATGGACAAATAATAGACAAGCCATATATTGGTACAAATAATCGAATCGTTTTAAGAAGTGATTTATTCAAAGCTTGTGCGATAAACTATATTACAAGTCTGGTATTTGTTGGAATAATAATTTTTGTAGCTTTATTAGTGAACTAAGAACAGTTTTATTAGTGAAGAACCTAATTTATTATCTTCAAAATGAATTAATATATCGTAAAACCCTGTTTTGGTACACTTAAACATAAACTTCTCATAATACTTGCCACCAACAAAATTTGCAGCAACTACTTTATCTCCATCCAATATGTTAACAACTGCATTCCCGGGAAAATCACCAATATGATTTAATACTGTAAATTTATATAGTGAATTTTTATTTAAAGTAATAGTTAAAAAATATTCATTCTCATATTGATTATCACTGATCTTTTTGAGTTGAAACTGAAATTCTTTAATAAAAATATCTTTTTGTGCAAATAAACTATTGCTCAAAGACATGAGTAAGAATAAACCAAAGAGAGCAAATCTTGCTTTTTTCATAATCCGAAAATTAAATGCAAAGTTAGAAATTACTTCCAGCTTTGATAAAAAATTATTTCTTAATATACTAAGATAATTAATACAAATATAGCTTTTATTGAAAAATCTTTACCTTTTTAGGCTCTAAAAATGCCCGGAAATAAAAAAAGGAGGTGTTTATTTCACCTCCCTTTTAAATACAATTAACTATATTTTATTCAATAGTTTCAACTTTTCTGGTAGAATAATTAATTTTTAAGGCACTTGCCTTACGCAATTCCTGTTTTACATCAACAACTATTCCCATCTTGGTTTTGTCATCAACTTTTAGAGAAACCGTCATTAAGGGACGTTCTTTTTCATCCATCTTTTCTCTCTCCGCTGTCACATAATCACGTATTTCATGCACCTTTGCAAATGCATCATTTAACTGAATTCTGGGTTCGGTACCATACTTTGATTGAAGTGTACTTTTTGGTTTACCTATATTAATATAACTTACCAATGATTTTCTTTCCATTTTCTTCACTTCAGTAGCACCCGGTAATGTTTGATCAATCATTAAAGTTGTTTCTCTCATTACAGTACTTACCATAAAAAAGAACAACAACATAAAAACGATATCTGGTAATGAAGCTGTTGAAACTTCAGGTACTCCACCTTTTCCTTTTCGTTTGAATTTAGCCATTTTAATTTCCTCCAATATTTCTAGGTTCAGCTTCAGAAAGAAACTGAGGAATATAAACTTTTACAGCATCCTGCTTATCTTTAGGTAAATCTTCATAGTGCTTCCCGAATTTTTGCATAGACACATCTTCCCTTACTTCGTTGTATGCAGCAATTAATTCATTTTGCACTTTAATATACATCCCATAAGAAGTTCCCCGGTCATTCTGTAAGGAAATAATTCCTTTCGAAACCATTACCTCACCAAAAAAAGGAATTTCCTTAGGTGTCTTTTCCGGTAAATTATCCTTATTTTCAGGATTCACAAGAAATTCTTTTGCCTTTTCACTAAGCCTGCGAATATCCATTGACCTACCTTCTACCAAAAGTTGATCATTTGAATTAATTAATACAACGTAAACATTACGTTCTTTTATCTTGTCATCATTTTCCTCTTGATCCGGATCATATGGGGACAACTGCCTGGATAAACCAGTATCTATATCCATTGTTGTAGCAACAAGAAAAAATATGAGTAATAAGAATGCAATATCCGCCATGGATGCTGCGCTAAATTGTCCACTAGTTCTTTTTGACATAGTCTTAATTTTTTTAAATTAAAAACAAGCTATAGCACATATGTACTTTTAGCTATTAATTTACTTGAACATTTTAGCTACTCCAGTATATACCATTGACAATACCGTAAGTGCAGTCAATATATATATTGATTTAATGAGTGTTCCTGCATATTTCAATGTTGAAGGAACGTCATATTTTACCAATTCAGGGTTTTTTATTCCTAATACTTCACCTGATGCCATAACATACGCAATAGCTAACACAACTACTAAGCCCAGGATTCCTAACAATCCCTTTTTAGCTTTTTGGGGATTCGTAATCATCTGAAGTATTGATAAAACAAATGTTAATCCAACCGCAATGCCTGTAAGTATATATGCCCATAGAATAAAAATATCCGTAAATCTTGGGTAGGTCTCTACTTTCTGGTTTGTACCTAGTGTAATTGTATCTTTACCTCCTGCATAATAAATTAAAAGTAATAATGCAGAAATGGCAAAAAGGACAATTAATATGATCCTTAGTATTTTACTCATAATGTATTATTTTTTAAGATTGTATTTTACTAATATATCTATAAGAGAAATTGAAGCATCTTCCATATCATTTACAATACTATCAATTTTTGACACAATATAATTATAAAATACCTGCAAGATAACTGCAACGATCAAACCGGATACAGTTGTAATCAAGGCAACCTTAATACCTCCGGCAACTAACGATGGAGATACATCACCGGCAGCTTCAATTGAATCAAATGCATCAATCATACCAATTACCGTACCCATGAAACCTAACATTGGCGCAGTAGCAATGAATAATGAAATCCAGGTTATACCTTTTTCTAATAATCCCATTTGAACACTACCATAAGATACAACTGATTTTTCAACTACTTCTATTCCTTCGTCCGTTCGGTCTAACCCCTGATAGAAAATACTAGCAACAGGGCCTTTAGTATTTCTACAAACTTCTTTTGCAGCTTCAACACCACCCTGCGCCAAAGCATCTTCAACACTATTAAGAAGTTTGGTTGTATTTGTAGTTGCTAAATTCAAATAAATAATCCTTTCAATTGCTATTGCTAAACCTAAAATTAAACAAAGAAGTACAATACCCATAAATCCAGGTCCACCTTCAATAAATTTAACTTTAATTTGTTTGTGCAATGTATCACCTTCTTCAACATTCGCAGCAACATCTTCAGTCGCTTCTTCAGTTACCTGTTCTTCTTCCATTGCTTCTTCCATTTCCACAGTATCAGCTTGTTCAACAGCCGTTTCTTCAGTTGTTTCTTCCTGAGCAACTGTGTAAAATGATGCTCCTAATAAAAGCATCCCAAAAACTGCTATAAATGCAAATAATTTTTTCATGGTTTGTTTTCTGTTTAAATTATTAACGATTATTATATTTGTAAAATTATCAATTTTTTCAGTAAATTAAAATTATTGCGGAGAAAGAGGGATTCGAACCCCCGATACCCTTGTGAGGTATACACACTTTCCAGGCGTGCGCCTTCGACCACTCGGCCATTTCTCCAGTAGCCATACCCCCGAATTTAAGGGCACAAAATACAAAAAAATAGTTAAAAACATATAATTTATTTTGTTATTTCACCACTTATTGATTGATTTATCATCAATTTAGTATCATTCAAAATCAATTTTTTGCCTAATATGTACATTAACTTTGCAACTGCTGCTTCTGTTGTAATATCATAACCACTGATAACTCCTGCTCTTAACAATGCATCTCCGGTTTCATACTTAGTCATATCAACGCTTCCAGCTAAGCACTGTGTTACATTTAACAAGATTTTATCCTGACCTGTAGCTTGTTTAATCTCATCTAAAAACCACTTTTCAGTCAAAGCATTTCCTGCCCCATACGTCTCTAATATAATTGCTCTAACATCTTTAATATTTAATATTGTATGTAATATCTCTTTACTAATCCCAGGAAATATTTTAAGTACTGCAATATTAGTATTTAGCTTGGTATGAATAATTAAATCTTTTTTTACTGTTGAGTAGTGTATCGCACTGTAATTATATTTTAAGCTAATCCCGGCATCTGCTAAATTTGGATAATTCGGAGATTCGAAAGCATTAAAATGTTCAGAATTATATTTTGTAGTTCTATTACCTCTTAACAATTTATTCTCAAAAAAAACACAAACCTCAGGAACCATGGGCTGTCCATTTTTTTCAGTAGCAGCTATTTCAATTGCAGAAATTAAATTTTCCTTACCATCTGTACGAAGCGTTCCTATAGGTAATTGTGATCCTGTAAATACAACGGATTTCTCCAGATTCTCAAGCATAAAACTTAAAGCGGAAGCGGAGTATGCCATTGTATCCGTTCCATGTAAAATCACAAAGCCATCAAACTTTTGATAATTTTCTTTGATTATCTTTACCAATTCAATCCATACTTCCGGTTTTAAATTTGATGAATCAATAATAGGAGAAAAAGAGATAGTTGATAAATTGAAACCAAATCTTTTCAATTCCGGTACCTCATTAAGAATCTGATCAAAATCAAATGGAGCCAAAACACCCGTTTCAGGATCCTTTATCATTCCAATTGTACCACCTGTATAGATAATTAATATTGATTTTATTTTTTCTCTCCCCATAATTCTTTTACAACTTAAATAGTTGCTTTGCATTGTGAGTTGTTATTTGAGCAACTTGTTGCAATGACATATCTTTAACCTCTGCTATTTTTTGAGCTATATAAATAATATTCGCACTTTCGTTTCTTTTTCCTCTTTTTGGAACAGGTGCCAAATATGGGGAATCTGTTTCTAAAACGATGTGATGAATATCAATATTCTTAACCACATTTCCTAATCCTGAATTTTTAAAAGTAACTATCCCCCCTATTCCAATTTTAAATCCCCATTCAACTATCTTTTCAGCTTGTTTTTCATCTCCTGTGAATGCATGAAAAACACCATATAGCCGTTCATCAATAACATCATCAATTATATCAAAAATTTCATCAAAAGATTCCCGGGCATGGATTATTATTGGTAAATCATATTTTTTTGCCAAATCAATTTGATATCGAAAAGCTTCTTCTTGCTGCTCTTTATATGCTTTATCCCAGTATAGGTCTATACCTATTTCTCCAATAGCACAAAATTTCCTTTCTTTCAACCATTTTTCTATCTGATTTAGTTCATTTCTAAAATTAGGCTTAACAGATGTTGGATGCAATCCAATCATCGGGAAACAATAATCCGGATATTTATCAGCTAACTTAAACAGGTTAGATATTGTTGAACTATCAACATTAGGAAGTAAAATTTTCTCAACCCCAACTGATTTCGCATTTGAAATAACCTGATTACGATCCGAATCAAACTCAGGTAAAAAAAGATGTGTATGTGTATCAATAAATTTCATATCCATATATGCAAACATAAAAAAATCTTAATGATTTCTTATGCCGGTTAAATAATGATTAACATTTTCTTTTTTACCCTAACAAAAAAAGAGGCGAATATCGCCTCTTTCAATATTATATAATATATTTAGGTAGATTATACAGCTCCCTGAGCCAACATTGCTTCAGCAACTTTAACAAATCCACCAATATTTGCACCATTAACATAGTTAATAAAGCCATCAGATTCCTTACCATACGTTTCGCATGTAGCATGGATATCTTTCATAATCTGATGTAATCTTTGATCAACTTCTTCTCTTGTCCAGCTTAAACGTAAGCTATTTTGTGACATTTCAAGACCTGATACTGCAACACCACCAGCATTAGCAGCTTTACCAGGCCCATAAAGAATTTTATGTTTGATATATAATTCAACTGCTTCAGGAGTAGATGGCATATTAGCCCCTTCAGAAACTACGAAACATCCATTTGCAATCAAAGTTTTTGCCTCTTCTTCATTAAGTTCGTTTTGTGTAGCACAAGGAAGAGCAACATCACATTTAATTTCCCATGGACGTTTGCCTTCATAATACTCACAACCATACTTGTCAGCATATTCCTTAATACGGCCACGCTTAACATTTTTAAGTTCCATTACGTATGCTAATTTTTCAGCATCAATTCCGTTTGGATCATGAATAAATCCTGCAGAATCAGATACAGTAACTACCTTACCACCTAATTGATTAACTTTTTCGGTCGCAAACTGAGCCACATTACCAGAACCAGAAACTGTAACAATCTTACCCTTAAAGCTATCACCTCTGGTTTTTAACATTTCTTCAGCAAAATATACAGCACCATAACCGGTAGCTTCAGGACGAATTAAACTACCTCCGTATTGTCTGCCTTTACCGGTAAGAACACCAACAAACTCGTTTCTGATACGCTTATACTGGCCAAACATGTAACCAATTTCGCGTCCACCAACTCCAATGTCACCAGCAGGTATATCAGTGTTTGCACCAATATGCTTACAAAGTTCAGTCATAAAACTTTGACAAAAACGCATTACTTCATTATCAGATTTTCCTTTAGGATCAAAATCAGAACCTCCTTTACCACCACCCATAGGTAGTGTAGTTAAACTATTTTTTAAAACTTGTTCAAAGGCCAAAAACTTAAGTATACTTAAGTTTACTGTAGGGTGAAATCTTAATCCTCCTTTGTATGGACCTATTGCACTATTCATTTCAATACGATACCCTTTATTAATCTGAATTTCACCTTTATCATCTATCCAGGGAACTCTAAAAAGAATTACTCTTTCTGGTTCAGCTATTCTTTCAAGAACTTTTGCATGTTTGTACTTTGGATTTTCCTCAATATAAGGAATAAGAGATTCAGCTACTTCCTGAACTGCTTGATGAAACTCTTTTTCATTAGCATTTTTGGCAACAATCTGAGCCATAAATTTTTCTACACGTGGATCCATAATTTTATTAGTTTTTTTAGTTTTTAAAGTTTACAATTTATGGTTAATGACAACAAACATATGTAAAAAATAAATTAAAGAAAATACGATATTAAATAAAAATTTAAAGAATCTTTAATTCTAAATTCCATTACACCCTAAACCTTAGAATTAGTAAGGAATTTGAAAGATTAAGTAATATAACATGTTTAAAAACATTAATAGGATATTAATATGTAATAAATTAAAAATGCAATAAAAAATTATACTTAATCCTATAAATATCATGTTATGCTAAACAATCTTTCCTTAAGAAACTTAACAAGCATAGCAATGAACTAATTTGTATAACTTCCCTGGCAAAGTTTTTACAATACCCATAAACTCTAAATTTAATAAAATAGGAGAAACTTTACTCGTTGGCATATCTGCCTTTATACATATTGAATCGATTGGTAATTCATCTTGTTCTTTTAATATATCTACCAATCTCTTTTCGTCTTTACTTAACTCAATAAATAATTCTTTTTGCACTATATTATTCTTTTTATCATTTGGTTCCCAGCCCAATATATACTCTAAATCTTCCACTTTAGTCAGCATAGAAGCCTTGTTTGTTTTAATCAAATTATTACATCCTTTAGAATACATATCAGTTATTCTCCCGGGAACAGCAAAAACATCACGATTATACGAATTTGCAATATCTGCAGTTATCAAGGCACCTCCTTTTTCTGCCGATTCAACTACTATTGTTGCATCTGACAAACCTGCTATAATTCTATTTCTTTTAATAAAATTATTTTTATCACGGATTGATTTGCTTGGAAAATCTGTCATTAGCATTCCATTTTTTATTACTTCTTTAGCAAGTTTTTTATGTGAAGCCGGATAAATAATATCCAGCCCATGGCCTAATACAGCTATAGTCGGTAAATTATTTTTTAGTGCCGAATTATGCGCCACAGCATCAATCCCATAGGCTAGCCCGCTCACAATAGTAGGATTGTGTCCACGATCGGCTAAATCGGTTATTAAATTTTCACAAAAAGTTTTCCCTTCGATTGTAGCCTTTCTTGTTCCCACAACACTGAGTATCTTTCGCAAATTTAAATCAGTATTACCAAAAGTATACAACAATATTGGGGCATCATCACAATGCTTTAACCTTTCCGGATAAGTTTTATCCAGGTAAAATACCGGAACAACTTTCTTCTTTTGAATAAATTCTATTTCTTCTTCAGCAATTGGTATTACATTAGAGTCTATAATTAAATTAGCTAATATCTTTCCGATTCCCGGTATCTTTAATAAGTTTTTCTTTGATTCTTTAAATACCCCCTCAAAACTACCAACATATGATACCAACTTCTTTGCAGTAACATGCCCTACTTTAGGGATTAAGCTTAAAGCTATTTTATATTTCAAATCATCATTTTGCATATTCCTGTAAAATTTTCAGGACATGAAATTACAAAAAATTAAAAAAAGAGTATCTAAAAAATAGATACTCCCTTACCAAAATATATATTTTTAATCTTTTAATAATGAAATTTAGATAACTCCTTGATCTAACATAGCATTTGCTACTTTTAGGAAACCTGCAATATTCGCCCCTTTTACATAATCAACATGCCCGTCTGCTTCTGTACCATACTTAACACATGCCTCATGAATATTACGCATTATTTCATGCAATCGTTGCTCAACTTCTTCTCTACTCCATCTTAATTTCATTGAGTTTTGTGACATTTCTAATCCAGATGTTGCTACTCCTCCTGCATTAGCTGCTTTACCCGGGCCATACAACAATTTATTCTGTTGAATTACCTCTATTGCCTCAGGTGTACATGGCATATTCGCACCTTCTGAAACACATATGCATCCATTCTTTACCAGTATCTCTGCATCGTCTTTATTCAGCTCATTTTGTATTGCACATGGCAAGGCTATATCTACTTTCTCTTACCATGGCTTCTTGCCTGCATAAAACTGACCACTTTCAAACTTATAAGAATATGGTTTGACAATATCATCGTTAGTTGCTCTCAATTCCAACATATAATCTATCTTCTCTCCTGAGATTCCTTCAGGGTCATATATGTAACCATCAGGGCCTGAAATTGCGACTACCTTTGCACCTAACTCTGTTGCCTTTAATGCTGCCCCCCAC
>DAOVYZ010000014.1 GCA_030635365.1 Bacteroidales bacterium | reverse complement strand
ATATTCAAATATATTAAAAGTAAATTTTGATAAAAAACGATAATACATTCTAAAAATTATACAAGTTTTTATTTAGATTTTCCTTTCATTAAAAAAGTATTCAAAACCCCCTGTTTATAAGATAAGTTATTAAAAAATAATTTGTTAATAATTTTCTTGATTTCTAAAAAATAATTGTACTTTTGCAATCCGTAAAATGCAGGAAGTTATAATGTATTAAGGTATTAATTAAAAAGTTAGGAGTTTTACAGTGGATACATTAAGTTACAAAACAGTGTCAGCAAACAAGGCAACCGTTCAAAAAGAATGGATTCTTGTTGATGCGAAAGATGAAATTTTAGGGCGCTTAGCTTCTAAAGTTGCTAAGATATTAAGAGGGAAAAACAAACCTTCTTTTACTCCACATGTTGATTGTGGTGACAATGTAATTGTTATTAATGCAAGCCAGATTAAATTAACAGGAAATAAATTAACAAACAAACAGTATGTAAGTTATTCCGGTTATCCTGGTGGACAAAAGTTTGTTACACCTGAAGAACTGTTAGCAAAAAAACCCATTGCGGTTATTGAAAAAGCAGTAAAAGGAATGTTGCCAAAGAGTCGCCTTGGTAGAGATTTATATAGAAATCTTTATGTTTATGAGGGTAGTGAGCATTCTCAAGAGGCACAAAAACCAAAAAAAGTAGATTTAAATTCAATTAAATAATAAGTATGGAAGTAATAAATGCGTTAGGTAGAAGAAAAGCCGCTGTTGCCCGGGTTTATTTAAGTGAAGGAAAAGGCAAAATTACCGTTAACAACCGTGATTTAGAAAACTTTTTCCCTACAAAATCTCTTCAGTATGTTGTTAATCAACCATTAGAATTAGTTGAAGCAGCCGGTAAATTTGATGTTAAAATTAATATTTACGGTGGTGGAATTAAGGGACAAGCTGAAGCGATACGTTTAGGAATTTCACGAGCTTTAATTGAAGTTAATCCAGAACATAGAGATTCTTTAAAGAAAGCCGGATTTTTAACTCGTGACCCTAGAGTTGTAGAACGTAAAAAACCTGGCCAACCAAAAGCACGCAAGAAATTTCAATTTAGTAAACGATAGAATAATATTCTGTTGGATAATATTCCGTTTAGTATCTAAATTGTTGAGACGTCCGCGTCCGGAGCTACTCAGCAATTGATAAAAAAAGAATGTAAACGTTTAAAAAATTAAGTAAATGTCAAGAACAAATTTTAATGAATTATTAGAAGCTGGTGTACATTTCGGCCACCTGAAAAGAAAATGGAATCCTTCGATGGCTCCTTATATTTTTATGGAGCGTAATGGTATCCACATTATTGATCTTCAAAAAACTGAAGCAAAATTAAACGAAGCATGTAATGCTTTAAAACAAATTGCTAAATCAGGCCGTAAAATATTGTTTGTTGCTACAAAGAAACAAGCTAAAGATATTGTTTCAGAAAAAATAAAGCCTACTCAAATGCCATACGTAACAGAACGTTGGCCAGGAGGTATGTTAACTAACTTTCCTACAATTCGTAGAGCTGTTAAGAAAATGTCAACTATTGACAAGATGGAAGTTGACGGGACATTTAAGAATTTAGCGAAAAGAGAGAAATTACAAATTACTCGTCAAAGAGCAAAACTTGAAAAAATGCTAGGAAGCATCTCTGATATGACAAGACTCCCTGCTGCAATGTTTATTGTTGATATATCGAAAGAACATATAGCTGTAAAAGAAGCACAAAGACTTAATATTCCACTTTTTGCAATTGTAGATACTAACTCCGATCCTATTCCTATTGATTTTCCAATACCTGCTAATGATGATGCATCAAAGTCAATTTCTTTGATATTAGATAAAGTTACTGATGCTGTCATTGAAGGTTTGGAAGAAAGAAAGATGGAAAAAGAAAAAGACGGAGCTTCTAAACAGGGAAAAAACTCTGAAGCTAAAACACAAGGAGATGAAAAAAAGTCAACTGCAAGAAAATCTGAAGAAGATGCTCCAGCTAAAAAAGTAGAACCAGAAGTAAAAGTAGAAGCAAAAAAGGAGACAAAAGAGGCTACTAAAAAGGAAACAAAAAAAGAAGAACCTAAAGCTACTCCTCCAGCAAATGAGGCAGAAGTAAAAAAAGATACAAAAGAATAATAAATACAACTGTAAAAAATAAGAAAATGGCTCAAATAACAGCGTCTGATGTAAATAAATTAAGAAAAATGACCGGTGCAGGAATGATGGATTGCAAAAAAGCACTAGTTGAAGCAGAAGGTGATTTTGATAAAGCACAACAAATAATTCGTGAAAAAGGAATGGCTATTGCTAACAAACGTTCTGACAGGGAAGCAAGTGAAGGAGTTGTTTTAGCAAAAGCAGATGGAAATAAAGGTGCTATTATTGCATTAAACTGCGAAACTGATTTTGTTGCTAAAAATGAAGATTTTGTAAAATTAGCGGAAACAATTCTTGATACAGTTTTGAAAAACACACCAGCTGACCTTGAAAGTCTGAACAACATGGAAATTGATGGTATGAAACTTTCTGATAAGATTGTTGAGCAAACTGGAGTTATTGGTGAAAAAATAGACTTAAAATATTTTGACAAGATTGAGGCTGAGCAAGTTTCGGCATATATTCATAGCGATAAGAAATTAGCTACTCTTGTTGGCCTTACAAAATCAAATATCGACGAACAAGTAGGAAAAGATATAGCAATGCAAGTTGCTGCAATGGACCCCGTTGCTGTAAATAAAGAACAGGTTTCTCAAGAAGATATTGATAAAGAACTTGAGATTGGACGGAATCAAGCCATTGCTGAAGGAAAACCTGAAAATATAGTTGATAAAATTGCACAAGGTAAATTAAGTAAGTTTTTTAAAGAAAGTACTTTGTTAAATCAAGCTTTTATTAAAGAAAATAAAATTACTGTTGAACAATATTTACAACAAACAGATAAAGACCTAAGCGTTACTGGTTTTAAAAGATATTCAATAAAACAGTAAAAAATACTATTATATTTTAAAGGGAGTTCGAATACGAACTCCCTTTTATTTTTTAATTTTGTCCGTAATATAATTCCAAAATGAAAATTATAATTTTAAACATTATATATCTGAATGAAATCCCTCAAAATTTAATGTAATAAAACTTATTCAATGAATAATTTAGACAAACTAAAAGAGGAAGTTAATAATTGTACAAAATGCAATTTATGCAAAACCCGAACTAATGCTGTATTTGGTGAAGGAAATATAAATGCAGAAATAATGTGTATTGGCGAAGGCCCGGGTTATTATGAAGATCAACAAGGACGGCCATTTGTAGGAAAATCAGGGCAATTACTTGATAAAATATTGGGAGTATGTGGATTTACCAGAAAAGACCATGTTTTTATTGGAAACATTGTTAAATGCCGCCCTCCTGACAATAGAAATCCGTTACCGGAAGAAAGAGAGAGTTGTTTGCCCTATTTATATAAGCAAATTGAAACGATCGATCCCAAAATAATAATTTTGTTGGGTGCAACTGCGCTAAAAGGCTTAATTGACCCTAATGCAAAAATTACTAAAGTCCGTGGGCAATGGCTGGAATGGAATAATCGATTAGTTATGCCAACATTTCATCCATCTGCATTACTCCGAAATGAAAAATTGAAACATCCCGCTTGGGAAGATTTTAAAAATGTAGTAAAGAAATATCGAGAGTTGGTAAATAAAGAACACTATTCAGAACATTGTTAAAAAAGGTTGACTATATTGCCAACCTTAAATAATTCTATTACAGTATTAACATTGCATCACCATATATTCCAAATCTATATTCCTCCTTGATAGCTGTTTTATATGCTTTCATAACTATATCATATCCACCAAAAGCACATACTTTCATTAGGAGTGTTGAATATGGTAAATGGAAGTTTGAAGTCATCATATTAGGCACTTTAACCTTGTATGGTGGAAAAATAAATTTATTGGTCCATCCCTCATAAGGTTTTAAATGCCCTATAGTTGAAACAGATGACTCAAGAGTTCTAAGAACTGTAGTACCTACAGCTAATATATTTTTTTGCCGTCTTTAGCTTTATTAACTATTTTGGTTGCTTCTTCAGAAATGAAAATTTTCTCAGAGTCCATTTTATGCTTGGTCAGGTCTTCTACATCAACTGTCCTAAAATTTCCTAATCCAACATGCAATGTTATTTCAGCAAAATTTACTCCTTTAATTTCTAATCGTTTCATTAATTCACGACTAAAATGCATCCCTGCAGTTGGTGCTGCAACAGCACCTTCATGCTTTGCGTAAATTGTTTGATATCTTTCTTTATCTTCCGGTTCTACCTCTCTGTTAATAAACTTAGGTAATGGTGTTTCACCTAAATCATATAGTGTCTTTTTAAACTCCTCGTAAGGGCCATCAAATAAAAATCTTAATGTACGGCCCCTTGAAGTGGTATTATCAATTACTTCAGCAACTAACGAATCATCTTCTCCAAAATATAATTTATTGCCAATTCTTATTTTTCTGGCAGGGTCAACCAAAACATCCCATAATCTTTGTTCACAATTTAATTCTCTTAACAAGAAAACTTCTATTTTTGCTCCTGTTTTTTCTTTATTGCCATATAATCTAGCAGGAAAAACCTTAGTATTGTTAAACACCATCACATCCTGATCCTCGACATAATTTATAATATCTTTAAAAACTTTATGCTCGAGTTTCCCTGTCTCTTTGTTTACTACTAACAATCGGGATTCATCTCTATTATCAACTGGAAATTTAGCAATAAGTTCTTTTGGAAGATTAAACTTAAACTGAGATAATTTCATTAATTCTAACTATTTATAAGGTTATACATAAGTGACCTGCTTATACGCAGCATTATTGAATTGGTTGCAAATTTGATAAAAAAATTTCAAAATCCTGTATAGTTATTGAATTATCTATATTATAACTCCCTATACGTGTTCTTATTAATCTTTTTAAATGCCCCCCACTATTTAGTTTTTTACCAACATCATTTGCCAATGAACGTATATATGTACCTTTACTACATACTATTCTTAAAGTGAGAATCGGTAAATCAAAATTGATTAATTCTATTTCTGATATATTAATTTTATTTGCCTTAAGTTCTATTTCCTCTCCTTTCCTTGCATAATCATAAGCTCTTTTACCATTAATATTCTTAGCTGAATAAATAGGAGGTACCTGGTTTTGTTCACCTTCAAATGATTTTAAGACTTCCAGTACAAGGCTTTCATTTATATGCTCTGTAGGAAATTCCTGGTCATAGTCTGTTTCCAAATCAAATGAAGGAGTTGTTTTCCCAAGCTCAATTGTCGCAATATATTCCTTTTCAAAACCCATTAACTTGCTAATCTGCTTAGTCGCTTTCCCTGTACAAACAAGCAATAAACCTTCTGCTAAAGGATCTAAGGTCCCTGCATGCCCTACTTTAAAATTTTTAATTCTTATATTCAAATATTGTCGTAATTTCTTAGCAACTTGATTTTTAATCTTTTTTACAACATCAAAAGATGTCCATTTATATGGCTTATTTATTGCTAAAACCACTCCGGTATTAAATTCCTCAATATTTTTTATATCCAACTTCACAATTCTTAAAATGAAAAAATTATAGCTATTAAACCTACAATAAAACAATAAAGTGCAAAATAGATGAGTTTCCCACGCTTAACAATTTTTATCATCCATTTACATGCTATTAATCCAGAAAAAAATGCTGCTGCGAAACCTATTATTAATGGTAAAATTGATATAGAATCCTGTGATACTATTTCAATGTCTAAAAGATTTTTTACATTCGCTGCAATAATTGGCAACAATACCATTAGAAAAGAGAATTTAGCCACATGCTCTTTTTTGTTTCCAAGATATAATCCGGTTGCTATAGTTGCTCCTGACCTTGAAATTCCAGGTAAAACTGCTAACGCCTGTGCAATTCCAATTACAAAAGCATTCTTAAATGATATATCCTTTTGCCTTTCCTTAGCATAATATGTAAAAGCTAAAAATACTGAGGTAATTAGTAACATAAATCCAACAAACATAATTTTTCCTGTAAAAAGGTTCTCTATTTCACTCTTGAATAAAAGACCTATAATTATAACAGGAATCATAGAAATCAATATTTTTACTATATATTTTGTTGATTCATTCCATTCAAATTTAAACACCTCCTTAAAAAGATCAACAATAGTCTTCCAAAATACAATTATCGTACTTAAGACAGTTGCTCCATGAACCACAATAGTAAAAGTTAGGTTTTCAGTATATTCTACTCCCAAGATATATTTTCCAAGCTCTAAATGCCCACTGCTACTTACAGGCAAAAATTCTGTCAATCCTTGAATTAATCCAAGAATTAATGCTTCAATCCAATCCATAAATAAATTCTAATGTGTTAATTTTCCTCGGTTTCTTTTGGCTTTTTCATTATCGCGTAAATCTCAAAAATAAACCCTAAAAGAACAATTATTGGTGCAAGTGTAATACGCCTAAAGCTAAATATTTTTTCATTAAATACATCCGGGCTTTCTGCTTTGCCTCCAATCATTAATAAGAAACCAAATATTATAATAACAAAGCCTATAACCAAAAGAATATAGTTTTCTCTGCCCAATGCAAATTCTATCTTTTTATCCTCTGATTTATTCTTTTTCGACATTTGAACAATATTTTAATTAATAATATAATTTGTCAACCTTCATTCTCAGATATCTTGATACTGCAAAAAATGTAGACATCCAGTTAATTATAATTCCAAATAGTAAAACACATAAAAACAATACCCCAATTATTTCTATATCCTGAAAACTAATCACCTCCTTAAATTCCTGTTGAGCCGCATATAATATTCCTGCTAAAAATCCCATAGCTAATATAGCTGCAAAAATTCCGTTCCCAACACTTCGATACAAAAACGGGCGACGAATAAAGCTTCGATTTGCTCCAACAAGTTGCATTGTATTTATAATAAACCGTTTAGAATATACAGACAACCGAATTGTACTATTAATTAAAGTGATCGCAACCAACAATAATAATCCACTAAATCCTAATATAATTAAACTAATTTTTCGAATATTTTCATTAACCAGGCTAACCAGAGATTTTTGGTAAAAAACTTCCTTTATTTGATCATATTGCTGCAAATCTTTTTCAATTAATTTAATACTATCCTGATTAGCATATTGTGCATATAAATGAACTTCTATGGAGGCCAATAACGGATTGAACCCTAAAAACTCAATAAAATCTTCTCCAAGCTCTCTTTGAAGACCCTCTGCAGCTTCCTGTTTTGTTATGTATTTGGTTGATTTTACATACTCAGAAGCATCAAGGCTCTTTTGTAATAAAATAACATCAACCTCCTTTACATTTTCTTTTAGTATTACCGAAAAACCTATATTTTCTTTTACATAATCAGATAATCGTTTCGCATTTAAAACTAACAATCCAAGTAATCCAAGTAAAAAAAGCACCAATGATATACTAATTATTGAAGTTGCAAATGAGCTTCTTAGTCTTCGTTTGGTTATATTAGCTTCTTTCTTACTCATATTTTTTTAAATGATCCGCAAAGATACGAATAAATATAATTGCCTTTGCCTAAACTTTCTGAAATACTATTATTTAACCTTCATTCTTTTTGTAAAAAATAATAAGCTCGCGTCCAAAAACCAACGTTAATATTATAAGAAGCATTACCGAGCTTGCCATTGATATTCTATTTCCTAAATAATAGGATTTTGGTTCAAATTTAAATTCAATAGTGTGTTCTCCTTTTGGAATAACCATTGCTCGTAAAACATAATTTACACTAAAATGATCAACAGGATTTCCATCAATAAAAGCGTTCCATCCTTTTTGATAATAAATTTCTGAGAATACTGTCAATTCACTACTCTCACAATTCGCTTTATAAATTAAATGATTTGGCTTATATGTTTCAAGCTTAATACTTGAGACGATATCTTTCGTAAATTCCATGCCTGCAACAAATTCTTCAAAACGTTGGTCAATTATTGCTTCTTGAGCTGGGTCAAATTCACTTAAAGCTTGTATTTCTGCATCAGCATTTGGTACTATTCTGAAATCTTCAACAAACCAAGCATTTCCTAACACATCCGGATTTAATTGTGCTACTGGTTGTTTATTATTATCCGGAACAATAAAATATTTTGTATTAAGCATATTTAATACATCCATATTATTTTTTGAAATCTGATACTCAATTAATTCATTATATCGTTTTAGTTTTGCACCATGATAACCCCCTAAAGATTTATGATAATAGGATGTGCTTGCATCACTGAAGGTATTAACAGTTAAATTAAGCACTCTATAATTGGGATCTTTGTCTTGCAAAATATATTTATCTGCTTCAGTCATTTGAAAAAACTGCTTTTCTTGTCGCTTACTTACAAAATTATCATCATTTAGATATCGTTTGTCAACTCCCCATAAATCTATCAATATCAGCACTCCTAAAATCAATATAAATACATTTTTCTTAAGCTTTTTAATAAGAAATAAGTAGATAATAACAGCAATAGACGACACAAAGAATAAACTTCTAAAACAATCTTTTTTGAAAATACCTATTCGTGCATCAATAAGTTCATTTCTTATATCTCTAATCTGTGTTAATGCATTTGGGTTATTTTTATAACTCTCTAAAGCATTATCAAATTTCATAATATCATTGTTGCTTAAAAATCCAAACCAAACAGAAGGCATAATATAAAAAAGTAGCAGCAATCCTACCACACTTAGAGATACATATATAAACTGTTTTTTATTAATTTCATCTTTGAATAACTTATTCACAAATAATAAACCCAATAAAGGAAATGATAACTGAGCAAGTATCAACATCATTTTTGTATCGCGAAATTTATCAAAAAGAGGTGTGTGATTTATAAACCAATCTACCAAACTTCCATATTTCCAAGATAATATAATAGCTAATAAAGAAACCACAAACAAGGCCCATTTAAATTTATCTTTAATAAAAAACATCCCTAAAACAAATAATAAAAATATGCTTGCCCCAAAATAAAATGCTCCACCTGTAGAAGCTTGTTCTCCCCAATAAGAATATTCCTGAGCAACAGCATTTTTATAGTTTGGACTCACATTATCAATTATCTCTTTCTTGTTGCCAATAAGGTTCATCCTCCCACCTTTAACATCTGGAATTACCAAAGACCAAACCTCGCCAAAACCAAGGCTATATTGCTTAATGTAATCTCTATTTAAAGCCTCATTTTCAACTTTTTTACTCGCATTATTATCAGCTACAATTGTCAGCTCTGATTCGCCGCGCGTTGTATATTTACTGTATTCGTATGTTAATAACAAATTTGAAAAAACCGGTAATGCGCCCAGGATTCCGGCGATTAATAAAATTGAAGAAATTTTAAGAAATTTTGGCAATAAATTCTGTTTTATATGGCTATATAATTCTACAATTACAATCGCAAAAATTAAATACAATAAATAATAAGTCATTTGAAAGTGATTTGCAGATAAATGCAAACATACAAATAGACTGAATAAGGCAGCACCGGAAATAAAATTTTTCCTATACGCATAAAAGATACTACCGATAATTGGAGGAATAAATGATATAGCATGAACTTTTGCATTATGCCCTGCACCGAGATATAAAAGATTTAATGAGGACAATCCGAATGCCACCCCCCCAATTATTGCCAACCACGGATTAACATTAAAACAAAGAAGCAGAATATAAAATCCGGCCATTAGGAAAAACATATATCCTATAGGTCGAGGAATTACCCTAAGAACTAAATTTTTCAAGGTTTTAACTAAATTGTTATTTTTAACCGAAATTTGATATGCAGGCATTCCTCCAAATGCAGAATTTGTCCATAAAGTTTCTTCTCCTGTTTTCTCTCGGAAATCTACAATCTCTCTACTCATTCCTTGGAATTGCAACTGATCACCTTGATGAAGTTTTTTCCCGTTTAATTGTGGTAAAAAGTAAATTGCACTTAAAAATAAAAAAATAATAACTGCTGTTATATGAGGTAGAATTTTTTGTATAACCTGCTTATTCATAATAATTAACATTTAATGATAATTGTAATAATTTAAACTTTAAAAATAACACAAATATTGTAGATTCCTTAAATTAATTTAATATGAATCAAAACATCCTTTTTTCTTAGTATTTTTGAGATGATAAAATCTGAATGAAATGAAAATATTAATGGTACTCGATCATAATTTCCCGCCGGATATAAGAGTTGAAAAGGAAATCAAAAGTCTAATAAAAGAAGGCCACAAAATTATCCTTGCATGTTATGATTATAAATTGGGGAATCCTTCCTTCGAAAAGAAAGAAGACCTCATAATATACAGAAAATCTATATCAACTTTCATCTATAAATCAAGCGTAGGAATCCTAAAATTCCCTTTTTATTTTAACTTCTGGAAAAAATTTATTTCAGCAATTACAAAAATAGAGAAAATTGATGCGATCCACATTCATGATTTACCTCTTGCCAAAATCGGTGCTATTTTTAAGAAAAAACTTAATATACCATTCATTTTGGATTTACACGAAAATTGGTCTGCATACTTAAGAATTTCAACACATGCAAACACACTTTTAGGCAAGTTACTTTCATCCAATAGGAAATGGAATGCTTACGAAAAAAAGTCAGTATTTCAAGCTGATCATATTATTACCGTTATAGAAGAAGCAAGAGAAAGAATAATAAATCTTAAAGTTAATAATCAAAAAGTACATGTTGTATCAAATACAACTGAAATAGGCCTTATTCCTAAACAAAAATCAAAATCAAAAAAATTTATATTATTTTACGCAGGCGGCATAACTTATCATAGAGGTTTACAGGATGTTATTAAGGCTATCCCCCTGGTAAAAGATAAGATTCCGGATTTTGTATTCCAGATTGTTGGAGATGGTAGTTATAAGGATCAACTAATAGAGCTTGCAAGAACTTTAAATGTAGAAAAGGAAATTGAATTTACGGGCTATATGCCTTTTAAAGAAATGTTTAATGCATTATCGCATTCACAAATTGCGATCATACCCCATCATGTTACTATTCATACAAATTCGACGATCCCAAATAAAATTTTCGAATATATGTATAATGAAAAACCAATAATTTCGTCTAATTGTAAACCTATTGCTCGAATTATAAATGAAACGGAAACCGGTTTAATTTACCAGGACAATGAAGAGTCCCTGGCTGAATGTATTTTAAAATTATATCAGAATTCAACTTTGAGAGATAGTTATGGAAAAAATGGAATAAAATGGTTTTCTGAAAAATATAATTGGTCTTACGATGAGAAAAAACTAATCAACATTTATAATCTTGTTGAATAAATCAAAAAATATTTAAATGCATAATCATTCTTATTCAATTAATTCATATAACAAGCACTAAAAATTTACAAATAATTATCAAATAAGATATATTTGCTGAATTAATAAAATGCTAACTACATAATATGACGAATGAGCTTTATCTATTTACACAATTCCCTTGTTAAGAAATATAGTTTAAGACCAATGAAAAGAATCCTTAGACAATATGCCAGAGGCAGTTTGATAGATATTGGCTGTGGGGAAAGACCATTTTATGATTTATTAAAAGGGAGAATATCTAATTATGTAGGAGTTGATCATCAAGAAACACCGCATGATATTAATTGTGCAGATATTATTTCCTCCGCATATAATATTCCTGTGGACAATGAAAGTTTCGATACAATATTAATCTCACAAGTTATAGAACATTTAGAAGAACCTAACGAAGCATTCAACGAAATGTATAGGATAATTAGAAAAGGGGGGAAAGTTATTCTTTCGTGGCCTTTTCTATATCCCATGCATGAAGAACCAAGAGATTTTTACAGATACACACCCTATACCATTGAGTATATAGCGAATAAAACTGGATTTAAGGTAATTCAAATTGCTCCAGTGTCTGGATTCTTTATCACATTCTTTAGTTTTTTATCAATTTTTATTGGCCATAAATCACTAATATTATACATCATATTATATCCCTTTTTATTAATATTCAAATATCTATGTATAGGTTTAGAATTTATTGACAGAAATAAAAAAGGGAAGAGTCGATGGACATGGAATTATTTGGCCGTACTTGAAAAGTTATAACTTTTAAACAGATTACTTTTATAAAATGATAAGATTTAACAGGCCTTTTCTTACAGGACAAGAAATAGATAATATAAAACAAGCTGTTAGAAACGGCCATATTTCAGGAAATGGAGATTTTACAAAGATGTGTCACCAATTTTTTGAAAAAAAATATAACTTTTTAAAGGTACTGCTTACAACATCATGCACTGATGCACTTGAAATGAGTGCAATGTTATTTGATATAAAACCTGGAGATGAAGTTATTGTGCCATCATATACTTTTGTAAGCAGTGCGCTTGCATATATTCGTCAGGGAGCAAGAGTGAGGTTTGTTGATAGTCGTTCAGATCACCCAGGGATGGATGAAGAGAAAATAGAAGAACTAATTACACCGAATACAAAAGCAATTGTTGTCGTTCATTACGCCGGAATTGCATGTGATATGGATAAAATTATGTCAATTGCTAAAAAATATAACTTATTTGTTATTGAAGATGCAGCACAAGCAATTGATAGTTATTACAAAAAAAAACCCTTAGGGGGTATTGGTCATTTAGGATGTTTTAGTTTCCATGAAACAAAAAATATTCAAAGTGGAGAGGGTGGATTATTAGCAATTAATGAAACCCAGTTTATCAATCGTTCAGAAATTATATGGGAAAAAGGAACAAATCGAGCGGAATTTTTTCGTGGTGAAGTAAATAAATATGGATGGGTAGATATTGGATCATCTTTTCTTCCCTCAGACCTAATAGCTGCATTCCTTAGTGCACAGCTAGATAAACTGGATCAAATACAAGCTTCAAGAAAAATAATTTGGGAAACATATTATAAAAATCTAATCAATTTAATGAACGAAGGCTTTATAAATCTTCCAGCAACACCTCTATATGCAACAAATAACTATCATATGTTTTATTTCGTATGCAAAGATTCAACTAAAAGAGATGATTTGATCAACTATTTAAAATCAAAAGGTATATACTCTGTCTTTCACTATCTACCTTTACATAAAAGTAGTTTTTACAAGTCAAAACATGACAGTCGAATACTTAAAAATAGTGAATATTATGCAAATAATCTTATTAGACTACCTTTTTATATCGGCTTGACTATTAATGATATTACAAATATTTGTTATGAAATATACAAATATTTTAAAAATTATAAATAACCATTAAAACTCACTGATTTCTTTAATTCTAAAAAAAGAAATTGAATTTCGGTGAATTCTCTCATTATTATAATTAATATTCAAAAACATTTACCTGAATAGGAATATAATACGTTAAAATTATTATATCCTTTAATGACTTCCTATTAATTAGGGTTTGCTGATAAAGTCCATAACATGCCATATACAAAGCCGCAAGGTAAAGCTGTATAGATATACTGCGAGCCGCAGCAATGAAGTAGATGGTATGGGCTAACAAAATATTAATTAAGTGAAAAATGCAAGGTTTTTAAATAAAAACCACAATAAACCTTGCACTTATAGTTTAATTATAGGTATTAAGTATTTGAATATTAGCTTGTTTTGTGTTTTTCAACAAACCCTAATTATGTGCATGATAATATCTTACATATTACTATAGCGATCTTTTGACGAATTAATCCAAAAATGATAAAAATATTCTACTTTTTCTAACTCATATCCACAACTTCTATAAAGGTTGCATGCAGATAAGTTATCTTCTTGTGTTACTACTTGGATAGAACTATATCCATTATCAACAAACCATGTTTCTGCAGCATACATCAGAGATTTACCTATCCCTTTCCCTCTGTTTGTTGATTCAACAGCAATTATTCCAATATCGGCATTTCCCTTTTTCTCTCCTAATGTTACTAATCCTCGTATTTCTCCATTATCAGAAAAAACAAGAACCTCCTTTGCTATCTCTTTTTTTACGGAATTAATAAGCCAAAGTTTATACAATTCCTCATACTTATCCTTTCCTATTTCCTTATCAATATTAAATCGAGAATATTCTCCACTTTGAATAGCAATATTTAACATATTACTCTCTGGATAGTCTTTATCATATATTGTTATAGAATCATGATAATCGGATTTCATTATCTCCTTTTTCATATATGTTACTTTTTTATCCACTAATTTAATATCGACGTGTGAAATTAAATTAAACTGTTCAGGAAACCTTTTAAGTGATGAATAATAGGCTAACCTTACATGTTTTTTATCCAATTGAAATATTATCTCCTTTAAATTAGTACTTTTACTAATCTCTAGATTTAGCTTTGCAACTTTAAAACCAAAAAAGTTTGTATCCCAATCCAATATTTCTATATAGTCACTTTTCATATATTTTAAAATTTTAATATTATTTGAAAAATAGAATCACCATATGAGATATTAAGCCAATCAATACAGCATTACCAATCAATATTTTAAATAAAAACCATCCATTCATATTTTATAATAGTATTATATCTGATTGTTTTTTTCAAATATTAATTTCCAATCATCTATAGATTTTTCAATTGAAAACTCATTCAATATAATGTTTTTATTCTTTTCGATATCAAACTTTTCTAGAGAGAACAGAATACTCTCATCTATTTCATTAGTACTATTCACTTTAATTTTAATTGACCTTAAGAAATCAAATGATGTCGACTCCTTATTTAAAAAAATCTTCTTTCCTAAAAACAATAACTCCAAAATATTCCCCATTGCTTGTTGTCTCTCTGTATCGAAAATTGCAACGTCGATACTCTCAAGAAAGGAATAATATGCTTCTATCGACATTATATCAACTAACGGAACAAAAAAATTTCCAAATAAAAAATTTCCATTTTTTATTACTTTATCTCTATAAGTACAATCTCCATATGATAATGGACAATAAATCTTAACATTCTTTAATTTCAAGGATTTTATCTTTCTAAATATTTTTAAATGCTGATTTGTAAGGGTAGCTGAATTGCCTACCATTATTTTCAATTGCTCTGTGTTAACCTTTAGAAATTACGAATCTAAAGTTTCAAAATTAAAATTGTAAGGGTAAAAGAAACAATGATGCAATTTACCATTAAAACTATATTTCTTCATTAATTCTTCAAAATCACCTGGGATATATGAGATTGCACTTTTAAAAAGTCTTACCACTCTCTTTTTTAAATGCTTTTGAATAACCAAACTTAAACTTTTTTTGTTATAAACTGCGTATAAGTCTCCACCCCAAATTACCCAACTACATTTTTTTGCTAAAAATGGAAAAAAAAACAGAAGTCGAGTTAAACGATGAGAAGTTAATCCATGAATGTAAATATTTGAATATTTAATACATTGTTTGTAAAGACTCAGATGACTCCCTTTGATTACTTTAAAAAAACTCGATTCAGAATAATTATTGACAGAGTCATTGTTAGAAAGTATTAATATAAAATGTGTACTAACATCAAAATGCGTTTCAATTAATCTGATAAACCCTTGTGTATATCGACCTTGTTTAATTATGTGTAGATTATTCATTTACGACAAATTAACATATAAACTATATTAATAATAAAATTATTATCATTAATGTAATATATCAAACCATGATACAAAAATAATTAACAATTCAGTATATTTGTATCTTTTGAACATTAATATATTGAGTAAAAGAAAAATGTTTATAAAATACACAACCGAGAAATTAGAATGTGAATTTACGAAAGGTAAATTTTTTAACGATGAAATAATTTTTGAGAATAATAAGTATCAAATAATTTTAAAAGGGGTCATTTTAAATAATACCGATTTAATTAATAAATATGGGAAAGGAAATTGGGAAAAAACAATATTATATCTAATTGATTCATTTGGAAACTCTTTTTTCAAATTTTTCATTGGTAGCTTCTCTGGAATTCTTTATATTAAAGATACGAGTACCCTTATTTCTTTTACAAATCCAACAGGTGATCAAAAAATTTTTTATGCGAAAACACCCGAAGGAATTATTATTTCAAGTTCATACAAATCAATTATTCAGCACTTTAATTCATGTAACTTAAAATTAAATCTTGATAAAAACGGAGCATATTATCTGTTAACTTATGGATATATGTTAGAGGACTTTTCCCTTATTGAAGAAATAAAAAGATTAACTGCTGGGAACTATTTAGAATTTCAAAATAATTCTCTAAAAATTCATCGATATTATAGACTTCCTACTACAGTTCAAAACAATTTAAAAGAAAATGATATAATTGAAAATATTGATTTTCTGT